>CAJXBG010000007.1 GCA_913050215.1 uncultured Gammaproteobacteria bacterium | reverse complement strand
CTTTCTACGCGACGCGCTAGCCCCGTCATCTGAAACTCTCCACTGCTTCCCGAGCTATCACTCATACCACAGTGCAAACTAAAGCGGTTACTACTTTCAATATCCTGAATCCGCCTTGAATCGGGGTCAAAAAACACATAGCACTTTCCAGCGCCTATGATCGCAGTGATGGGACGAACCCTTGGCCAAATGCCTTCTGCTAATCCTGCCCCATTTTCCGAGCTATTGGTCGCAAGATAGGCAACCTTCCCATCTATTCTCTTCTTGCCAAAGTCAGCCAACGCCGGCTGCGCCTGTTCAAAATCTTGCCAAGATACAACCACTTGCCTACTCCAGAGATCTGATATTTCAGTTTATTGTCACCAGTGTCTCAAACGCAATACTCTGTCGCTAATCTTTAATGATGCTGCCGCCCTAACCCGTCGAGAATCCCGAATCACCCAGCTTGGGATTGATAAATTGGCGACCGGAATACGCCATTGCTTAGCGCAGTTTTTCAATTGTGGTCATTATTCGGGTTTGGACATCTGACCCATTGACCCGACCACCACAGGAAACTCCAGATCAGCGCCACTATCCAATTCAAATTTGGTTTCAAATGTTGTGCCCTCGGCTAGCGGCTTTGGCAAACGCATTAACATGATATGAAGTCCCCCAGGAGCGAGCTTTCGCACTTCACCGGCTGGGATAGTGAATGGCTCAATATGGCGCATACGCATCATACCGTTATCCAAATAGCTTTCGTGTACCTGTGCCATCATCGCGACGCTGGTTTTTATGCCTTCTATTCGAATGGGGTGATCTGATGTGTTTTCAATCGTCGCGTATACCGCACCCATGCGACCCTCAACAGTTGCCCTGGACCAAGCCTCTGAAATCTGAAGACCCTCGCAGACGCCCGGCAAGGTAACTAAACTCAAAAAAAACACACACAAAAATTTCATTCAAACTCCGCAAACGGTTGTTAAGGACTAAGCCTCGGGGAAAGGAATGATTCTAACATTCTCAAGGTGCCAGTACACCGAATCAAACTGGCTCATTTGTCGATCAGTATTCAAAGCTGACCGTGCCTAGGTGCATTCACCCACCAAACTCAGATATGCAACTTCTTGGTTGCATAGGGTACGCCCAATTCTAAAATTAACAGCGTCGCGTTATCGATGTATTTCGAGCACTCGCCGATAGCAACAGACGCGAAATGCTTGACGCAACGATTGAAGCGCACAATATATGGGACGATCAAACGGCCGTGAGCTTCTGGGAGCAACTAAAGGAAAACAAAAACGCATCTTATTTGAAGCTGGAAAAGATATTTTCATATCCCACTGAGAATTGCATCGTGGTAGACTAGCGCTCGAGCGCGGACACACTGAGCGGTGGTTCGCGATGTGCGAAGTCTGGCTACCGGACTTTATCGATAACAAACAATCGTTACCGCCGGACCCAACCTGACATGATGAAGCTCGGTATCCTTGCCTCACACCGCGGTACTAATTTTCAAGCTATCATCGACGCCTGCGAATCTGGCGAACTAAACGCAACACCGGTCATCGCGATTAGCAACAACAGCAATTCACAAGCTCTCGAAAGAGCCCGCAATGCGGGTATCGCAACAAACCATCTTTCTAGTATCACCCATCCGGATCCGACAGCGCTCGATAACGCTATTCTCGCCTCACTTGAGCACTTTGCGGTGGATATTGTCGTAACAGTCGGCTACATGAAAAAACTGGGTCCCTCAACGCTCGCCGCCTACCGCGGCAATATTTACAACATACATCCATCCCTACTGCCGAAATATGGCGGCACGGGCATGTACGGGCTGAATGTCCATAAAGCCGTGCTTGCTGAAGGCGATGCAGAAACAGGCGTCACAATACACCGATTAGAAGGTCAATATGACACGGGTCCAATCATCGCCCAACACAGAGTTCCGGTAGAAAGCGGCGACTCACCCGAAACCCTCGCAGCCCGCGTGATCAAGGTTGAACATCAGTTTTTGATCGAGACGCTAAACGCTATTATTTCAACAAGCCAGAACCCGGAGAATCGTTAATGACATCTCAACCTAGAGAATTTACCCCCAGAGCACCAATCGCATTGATTACATGCGAAGCTGGTCGGAGCTTTGCGCAAAGCGTCGCTGATTCGATGAACGTACCACTCGCACCCAGCGTGGAAAGCTGGTTTGCCTGCGGCGAGGGAAAAATGGAGATTCTTGCCAATGTCCGGGGTCATGACGTTTACATCTTCCAATCAACCGTGGGCAATCAAGACGAACGCTCGGTCTACGACAGGTTTGTCATGTTGCTACATGCGGTTGAAGCAGCGGCGCTATCCGATGCGCAATACATCACCGTTGTCACGCCTTATTATCCCGGTGCCCGTCAAGACAAGCGCAAGGGGCGAACCCGAGAGGGTATTAGCGCCGGGCTGTTTGCCCGCATGCTTCAGGTTGCCGGTGCCAATAGGGTGCTCTCAGTCGAAATTCATAACGATTCGATTGCCGGTATGTTTAACCCTTCAATGGCGCATCTGGAAAATGTATTTCTTACTCGTCATCTCGTTGAATGGCTGGTCTCTCAGAATCTGACAGGCGACGTTGTCGTATCTCCCGATGTTGGATATCTAGAGCGCGCCAGAGCCTATGCAGAAGAATTGTCCGCTGATCTCGCAGCCTTGTCGAAAGAACGTGATTATTCCCAACCCAACGTCGTGTTGAGATCCACCTTGATTGGTGAGGTCGAGGGCAAGAACGTGCTGCTGGTAGACGATATCGTCGATGGCGCGGGCTCTGCCGTTGCTGCAATCGAAGAATTAAAAGAAAGAGGTGCCAACAACATCGTACTTGCCTGTATCCACCCACTCATGTCCTCCAATGCTTGGGAGAAACTCAGCGAGGTCAGGGCACGTGCTGAGAAGGAAGGTTGGTCATTCGAATTTGTCGGTTGCAGTACGGTTGAGCATCATGATGCGCCCAAATGGTACCACTCGTTTCGGATAGAGAAGCTCGTAGGCACCATCGTACAAAAAATTAATTCGCGCGGGAGTGTCAGTCAAGTACAAAGGGACAGGGAATAAACGCAGTTTCCCGTCTTTACCTTGACAACTGGGTGGGTTTGCATAATCCTACTTTTATCTAATCGAATTTCAGCACGACGACTAATGGTTATGAGAGCTTTCAACAAAACACTCAATCGAGAGTTCCGCTTCAGCATAATTAGCATTATTCATAATTGAATGGTGGGTTGATGCTCGATAAAAGCAATCAAAACCCGCCAAGAGGCGGGTTTTTTTTTGATTAATCTTAGACAACCCACTCAAAGACCAAACATACATGAAAGATAATCAGAACATCAGGGTGAAACAACGTGTCAGAAGAAACTAGCGCTAATCCAGCGGCATTCTCCTTCGTAGAACAGGAGCATGAAATACTCGACCTCTGGAAAACCAAGCAGATTTTTCAGCGTTCGCTCGAGCAAACAGCAAACTCGGAGCCCTACATCTTTTATGACGGCCCTCCCTTTGCAACAGGGTTACCGCACCATGGACATCTCGTCGGGTCGATTCTGAAAGACGCGGTGCCCCGATACTTCACCATGAAGGGGCGATATGTTCAGCGTCGATTTGGCTGGGATTGCCACGGTCTGCCGATAGAGCACGAAATCGACAAATCCCTCGGCATGTCTTCACAGGAGGCGGTAGAAAAATTCGGCGTCAAGGGCTACAACGATGAGTGCCGCGCCATCGTTCAACGATATACCTCGGAGTGGGAAAAAACCATTACCCGCATCGGACGTTGGGTTGATTTCGAGCACGATTATAAAACGATGGACCCTTGGTTTATGGAGTCTGTCTGGTGGGTGCTAAAACAACTCTGGGAAAAAGATCTTGTCTACCGAGGTGTAAAGGTAGTGCCTTTTTCGACCGCGCTCGGCACCGTACTTTCAAATTTTGAAGCCGGATCTAACTATCAAGACGTTCAGGACCCAGCGGTCACCGTATTGTTTAAGTTGACGGATGACGACACTTACATCGCTGCCTGGACAACCACGCCTTGGACCCTGCCTTCAAATCTCGCACTTTGCGTGGGCGACGACATCGACTACGTCAAAGTTCACGATGAGGAACAGGGGGTAGATTTCATCCTCGCTGAGGCGCGCTTGGCAGATGTAGGTAAAGGCAAGAATCTGGTCGTCAAGGAGCATCTCAAAGGATCAACCCTTGTAGGCAAAACCTACGAACCACTTTTCCCCTACTTTGCCGACGCTGCAGATGAGGGCGCATTTCAGATCGTCTCAGACGATTACGTTTCAACCGATAGCGGCACTGGCGTTGTTCACCAGGCGCCCGCATTTGGTGAAGACGATTTTAGAGTTTTAAAAGCGGCTGGCATCACCGCAATGGTTTGCCCGATAGATATGAGTGGGCAGTTTACGGCGGAAGTCAGCGATTTTGCTGGCATGCACGTAAAAGACGCGGACAAACACATCATCAAGATGCTTAAAGATACACAGGCGCTCTATCGGCAAGATGTCATCGTTCACAGCTACCCCTTCTGCCCGAGATCCGACACGCCAATTATCTATCGTACCGTCGATTCTTGGTACGTGAAGGTTGAAAGCATGCGATCTGCGCTGCAAAAGTCCAACCAGGAAATCAATTGGGTTCCGGGACACATCCAAGGCGGACGCATGGGAAAATGGCTTGAGGGTGCTGTTGATTGGGCAATCTCTAGGAATCGCTATTGGGGAACTCCGCTGCCCATTTGGATTAACGACGTAACCGGCGCGCAGCTTTGCATGGGTTCTATTGATGAGCTTGAATCTTACACCGGCGTTCGTATCGATGATCTTCATCGCGAGAACGTCGACGAACTGCACTTCTCTCTCGATGGAGAAGAAGGCGTATATCGTCGAATTGAAGAGGTGCTGGATTGCTGGTTCGAGTCAGGATCGATGCCCTACGCACAACTTCACTATCCTTTTGAAAACGAGACCATGTTCGAACAAGGCTTTCCTGCGGAGTTTATTGCCGAAGGACTTGATCAGACGCGAGGCTGGTTTTATACATTGATCGTTTTGGGTACCGCGCTTTTCGACACCCATCCTTTTAAGAATGTCATCGTTAACGGCATTGTGATGGCCGAAGATGGCAAGAAGATGTCCAAGCGACTGCGTAACTACACACCACCGGATGACCTGATGGAAACTTACGGTGCCGATGCACTGCGTCTCTATTTGATCAACTCTGGTCTGGTCCGCGCAGAGGAACAGCGTTTTTCCGATACGGGCGTGAAAGACATGGTCCGCCGGGTCCTATTACCCTGGCTTAACGCCTATCGTTTCCTTAACACCTACGCAGAAATCGATAACTGGACGATTGATGATACGAAGACCGGTTCAGACAACATCATGGATCAATGGATTCTCTCCAGACTGCAATCTCTGAAAACCAACATCGCAAATGAGATGGAGGGTTATAAGCTCTACAATGTGGTGCCGGCGCTTTTCGAATTCATCGAGGACCTGACCAATTGGTACATCCGCTTGAACCGGGCCAGATTCTGGTCTGAAGACCTGACCGCAGATAAGACCGCTGCCTATCGAACACTGTACTCAGCTGTCTACGAGTTCACACTTGCAATGGCCCCCTTTACCCCGTTTCTGTCAGAGACGATCTTTCAGAAGTTAAAACAATTCAACGGTGCAGAGACAGCGTCAGTACACCTGTGTGCATATCCCGAAGCTAAAAGTGAACTCATCCAGCCGGTTCTCGAACAAGCCGTCACACGGATGCAACACATTATTCTGATGGGGCGTCAAAAGCGTAATCAGGAGAAAGTCAAAACCAAGTTCCCCTTGGCGAAGCTTACTGTCTTACATACTGATCAGGGGTTACTGGAAGAAATCTCCCGTCTGGAGAATTATCTTCAGGGAGAACTCAACGTCAAAACAGTGGAATATTCAACCTCGGAAGCCGATTACATCAAACTTTATGCTAAACCCAATTCCCCGGTACTTGGCAAACGATTGGGTAAAAATTTCAAAGAATACAAAGGCCTGATTGAGGGGCTTGATACTGCATCAATTGATGACTTCCAAGCTAAGGGAGCAATTACGCTGGGTGATGAAACCTTCCAACTGGATGACATTCTGATCTTCCGTGAGGCGATAGAGGGCACAAATGCCGTGTCAGATCGATTCGTATCAATCGACATGAGTTGCGAACTCAACGATGCACTGATCGCGGAGGGACTGGCAAGAGAGGTTGTCAACCGCATTCAGAAGTCACGCAAGGATATCGGTCTTAATGTTGTGGATCGAATCAACATGACCATGTCAGCTTCTACAGGACTAGCACCGGCGATAGTGACTCACCTTGAGTATATCAAGCGCGAAACACTCGCCCTCGAAATTAACCTGGTGGCGGAATCGCAGCCGCTTGGTTTTGAAATTGATGAACATTCCGTATCATTCGAGATCAACAAAGCGTGATTATGCCGAAATGACAAAAGGTAACCACAGTGATGGAAGACATACTCGATAGAAATCTTCGCGAGATGACAGAAGCTGTCCGCCGCAATGAAATCACCTCCGTTAAACTCGTTCAAGGCTTTCTTGACCGAATAGAAAAGGTGAATTCTTCGTTAAACGCTGTGGTATCAATCAATACCGAAATCGCGCTGAAACTGGCGGCCAAAGCGGACAGTGACCTGAAGGAAGGTATTGTTCATGGTCCATTGCACGGTATTCCGATGACGATTAAAGATAGTCTTGATACCAAAGACATGGTGACAACCTGGGGGACCAAAGGACGAGAGACATTTCGCCCGGGGCGGGACGCGACCAGCGTTGCACGGCTACGGGATGCTGGCGCGATATTGCTCGGCAAGACAAATACCCCGGAATTTACTTTGTCGTTCCAGACCGACAACCTCGTCTACGGCAGAACCAACAACCCCTACAACCTGGAGATGACACCAGGAGGCAGCAGCGGTGGCGCTGCAGCACTGATCGCTGCAAACGCCATTCCTTTCGATATGGGCACTGATACCGGTGGAAGTATTCGTTTACCTGCCCACTTTTGTGGCATCTCTGGTCTCAAACCAACGACTGGCAGAGTACCCTGCACGGGTAATGCACTACCCTCGTCCGGACTCATCGCACCGCTGAGCCAAGTCGGCCCGCTGGCGAGATGCGTCGATGATCTCGATTTTCTGATGACGATTATTCAGGGACCTGATCTCATGGATCCACATACTGTCGATGCAACGGAGCGATCCTCAGATGACATTGACGTCACTACTCTGCGCATCGGGTTTCACACTGATAATGGTATCGCGACACCCGCACTACCTATCCAAGATGCAATCTTGAATGCAATTTCTCTTCTCAAAGCAAATGGATTCAAGGTAGACGAGGCGACACCACCCGGTATCGAAATGGCGTCTCTTATCTACTCTTCTCTTTTTGGAGCAGATGGTGGAGAAACCTTACAGATGCTGCTGGACGATTGCAGAACCCAAGAATATTCACCGCAAATCGCTGATTTGGTGCCGAAACCCGAGCAGCAAAACTATCAGGATGCCGCGATGGTAATCAATCTCTGGGACAATTATCGAAGTTCAATGCTCGGATATTTTGAGCATCACGACGTCCTGATCTGTCCGGTAAATGCGCATACAGCGATACCGCATGGAGAGACAGAAAATATGATGGACTACAGCTATACCTCTGCATTTAACCTGACCGGGTGGCCAGGACTTGTTCTGCGCTGCGGAACCGACGAAAGCGGCTTACCCATTGGTCTCCAGATTCTTGCTAGACCATTCCGGGAAGATCACTGTCTGGCCTTGGGGAAGGCAATTGAGTCATTAATTTCAGAACATGTCGCACAATTTCCACCACCGCAAATTCACTGTTAGCACTAGTTTGAACCCTGCGGGTGTTTTCGCCGTATAAAACCGCGTAAAATATAGAATACTGAGCCCCATTTTTAGCTAATCGCTGCAATCAGGCGCAAAATACTTACAAATCATCCCACTCTACTGGCGTAACGATTAATCCGCCCGTATGCTACGCAGCCTTGGAATTGAAGTATTTGTTGTAAGGACCCACTATGATTCAAGCCGTTTTTAAGCGCCCTGCTCACAAGCAAAGTGCGTTAAACCGACCGTTTTTCTTCGATGCAGCCCACTGGGTCCAAAAAAAAGCCCTCTTGGGACTTATATCGACAGTCGCGATCTTTTTTGCATTGCCCTCCTCCGCAGCAAATCTTGCAGAGATATATGATCTTTCCGTAAACAACGATCCACAGTTGGCAGCGGCCAAAGCTGGATACCTAGCGCAACGGGAGATTAAAAGCCAAGCCAAAGCCGGCTTGCTACCAAGGGTTGTCGTCGGCGGGGCGGCCTCTGACAACAAGCGAAGAACAAAACTAAACGACCAAGCTTACAACGACAATTCGTGGCAAGTCGTGATCAACCAGCCTGTTTTTCGCCTCGACAGATGGTTTTTATTACAACAATCGAAAAACATAGAAGCTCAGGCAAAGGCTCAGTTCACCGCTGAACAACAGCAACTCATTTACCGTGTAGCCGAAAGTTATCTAAATATCTTAGAAGCTCAAGACCGATATGGCGCATCCATTGCGGAAAGAGATGCGGTTCAACGCCAACTTGAACAGGTTCAGCAACGGTTCGACGTGGGTTTGGTGGCGATTACTGATGTGCTTGAGTCTACCGCAGCCTTCGATACATCTACTGTAAGCGTTATCGAAGCCGAAGGCGCCCAAACTATATCATTCGAGTCCTTACTCCGACTTACGGGTCAGTCATTCAGCCAAATCGAAAGTCTTAGCGCCGACTTCCCCGTGGAATATCCGGAGCCAAGAGACGAAGAAGCATGGGTTAACGCCGCGTTGCAACAGAACTTTTCGCTGATTGCCGCAAGAGAAGCCGTCAACTCGGCTAGGAAGCAAATCCAGATTGCGCGCAGTGGTCACATGCCCACCGTTGATGCACAGGCCTATTACGCAGAAAGCCGATCTGGCGGCGGTGGTTTTTTTGGTTCTGCAACAGACATCCGAGCGATGGAGCTTCAATTGAATGTGCCCATCTACTCTGGTGGGCTGACAAAGTCACAGACCCGCCAGGCGGGTTACCAGCTAGAGCAGGCACAAAGGAACTTCGATTTAACTCAAAGAACCGTCGTTGAAAATACCCGCAGCCTTTACAGCGCATTGAATACGGACGTTGCCAGAGTCAAAGCAAGACAGAAGGGCATCGACTCTAGTCAGAGCGCGTTGGATGCCACCCAAACCGGTTATGAAGTCGGCACACGAAATATTGTCGATGTGCTGCTAGCCCAGCAACGTTTATATTTGGCGCAATTCCAGTATGCGAGCGCGAGATATCAGTACATCAAAGATACCCTGCGACTAAAAGAGATTGTTGGCACTTTGAGTCCAGAGGATATCTATGCACTGAACAAGTATATCGAAGGCGAGCAAGGGATAGGTAAACTGCAACCAACCACGCGGTAAGCGTCTGATAGCTATGTTTGCGCCTTGCCAGTAAGCGTAGCGGTCGCGACCATCGTCAGGAACCATTTCTCAAGGAAATGATCTAACAAAAACACGATATTGAATCAGGCTTCGAAGCAAAAAGGGTTGCGCTGTCCTCTAATGAAGAAACTCATCATGAAAGTTAAGGTTTTTGGTTCACTCTCGGCATTACTCCTTATCGCAGTTGCTGTGCTGGCCACCAGCGTTGAAAACGAATCTGACAACCCTGCCATCGTAAGCGATGAATTGATTCAAACCTCGAATACGGGCTTATCTCCTGTTCAGCTAACAAAAGATGAAAACAACAATATACAGGTTTTCAAAAATGTTAGTCCGTCAGTCGTATTCGTCACCAACACCCAGTTAAGGCGTCAGCGGTTTTCCCTGAACGTGATGGAAATTCCTCGGGGCAGTGGTACCGGATTCGTGTGGGATGAATCAGGGCTTATTATAACCAATTATCACGTCATTCATGGAGCGAACAAAATCACGATCACTCTCGAGTCGGGGAATCCTTATCCCGCCGAAGTCGTCGGGTTTGCGCCTGAAAAAGATATCGCAGTGCTCAGAATAAAAGCACCCAATGAGCAACTGCAGCCCATTGTTCTGGGCGACTCAAGCAATCTTTCGGTAGGACGGAAAGTGCTAGCTATTGGAAACCCATTTGCGCTAGACACAACCTTGACTGTTGGCGTTGTCAGCGCACTCGGCCGCGAGATCAAATCAACGGACAACCGCACGATAAAAGACGTGATTCAAACCGATGCTGCGATAAACCCGGGCAACTCGGGTGGCCCTTTACTCAACTCAATGGGTGAGTTGATTGGCGTTAACACAGCCATTTACAGCCCAAGTGGCGCAAGTGCTGGTATCGGCTTTGCAATTCCCATTAACACCATTGCGAAACTGGTGCCTCAGTTGATCGAGCACGGTAGGATAATCAGACCAGTCATCGGGATTGAAACACTAAAAGATTATCAAGCGCGCAGACTGGGTGTTAAAGGCGTCGTCGTGTTTTCCGTGCAAGATGGCCTCGCTGCAGATGCTGCAGGCATGGTCGGCCTCAGATACGACAATCGTGGTCAACTTCACTTGGGTGATGTCGTTATTGCGATCAATGACGCGCCAGTGACCAACGAAGATTCTCTCTTGTCTTATCTGGAGCAATTCAAACCGGGAGACGAAGTTAAGGTAACAACCATTAGAGATGAGAAAATTTACAATTACGAAGTAATATTGACTAAACCCAACTAATAAAAAATACGCCCATGTTCTTAGCATTACTCACTGACGAACAAAAGAAGGTTTTTTTCTGTCTTGCACACGATGTTGTGGTTTCCGATGGTGAACTCAGCGTCGGAGAGCAGGTGATGATGGAAGACATGAGGCGTGAAATGAATCTGAGTCCTGATTTTCAGGCACACTACTTGCCACTTGATGGTGTCGATACGATCTTCGATTCAAAACGATCCCAAGCAACCGTCCTGATATCTCTGATTCGACTCGCCTATGCTGATGGTGCCTTTGAAATTGAAGAGCAGTTCCTCATCAAGTCCCTGTGTACCCTGTTTAACACAACCGATGCAGACCTCTATTTGATGGAAAACTGGGTCAGGAGACTCATCGCGCTAGAACGTGAAGCTAATGGGTTCATGTGAAAGGATAATAATATGCAGCCTACTGATTCTTACTTCCCCTGGTTGCGCCGCGTTTGAGATAGAGCCTTCAGCGGTAGAAGAGCCTTCAGCGGTAGAAGAGCCTTCAGCGGTAGAAGAGCCTTCAGCGGCACTTCAGCCCACAGAAAAAAATAAATCTTCACCTAAAAATACGGTCGCGATCGATGGAAAAACCACTGAGGTACTTCGTGCCGCTCCGCCGCATGGCTGGCATCAAATCTATCAGTTAAATAACGACGCAGTAAGACTCGCTGATTTCGTACCACAAGGGCAGACAAACCTTGCATGGAAAACAAAACTTTCATTTGAGTCGCACAGTGATCTAGTCGATCTCGACCCAATCGAAATTCTGCTTTCTGAAGCTAAAAAAACCGAAGAAAAGTGCAGCTTTATACAGCACTTCAATTTCTTTTCGGGGTACGAGAACAACTACCCAACGTCTTTAAGGTTAATCATGTGCGGTGAGAACGAGCACCTGAAGAAGGGCGAACTGAGCATGCTTAAAGTGATTAAAGGTGAAGACTTCCTCTACATCATCAGATTCCTGAAACGGATAACGCCGTTTAAGGTTAATCAACCTGATGTTGAACGGTCAGAAATCGCCACCTGGTCAGACTACCTTCGAAAAATCAGCCTGTGCAATACTGCCGATCCTGAACACCCGTGTTAACAACGATTTGTAAGGCCGAACTCACTGAAACGACTTGCTAGCCGGAGAGTTTATTCTCCGGCACCTTACCCAGCAACCCGCGGCATATCGCTGCATTTTCGAAGACATTTGCCTACGCACTCAGACGTAAAGTGCTGCTGTTCCGCAGCTATCAAAACCCTCATCATCTTGCACCGTACCAAAACAACAAATTCGTCCGCAATTTGGCGCACTAAAACCCATCAGGCGTCACATCATTCTATGAATCGACTATTTTCTAGCCTGCTCTACAAATTACTTCCGGGGCGTTGTGTTATTTGCAAAGGGCATAGTCACCGTCAAATTGATCTATGCCAGGACTGCGAGAACGAGCTTCCCACAAGCCCGTCACCCTGTATGCAATGCGGTATGACGAATCTCACAATATCAACTCAAAATCGAGTCTGCGGCGCCTGCATAGCCCACAAACCCAGCTTTGATCGTACATTCTGTGCCTTCACCTATATTTCGCCCGTCAATCTGCTCATAAAAGAATTCAAAAACGGCCACAATCTGGTTTTTGGAAAAGTCATGTCTCAGGTTCTGGCAAAAAAATATAAGGCAACACTGGTCAACAGACCTACGCCACACCTGTTGCTTCCCGTTCCCCTGCACAAAAACAGACTAAAGCTGCGAGGGTTTAACCAGGCTGCGGAGATAGCTCAGGTTGTCAGTGATGTTTGCCACATCAAGACAAACACCCGCGCTTGCTCCCGAAGCAAGGATACTGCCGATCAAAAAAGTCTTCCGGCTCACCTGCGCAAAGACAATGTTGCGCAGGTGTTCAGGCTCAATCGAAACTTCAATGGCTATCGTATCGCAATTGTCGACGATGTCATTACAACGGGTTCTACTGTGACTGCTCTTGCAGAATTACTAAGACAAAAAGGCGCAAGTTCCATCGAAGTAATCGCACTCGCTCGGACCCCTAGGCGATAACTGAGCCAGCGTCTTCTTGCCTCTATCTGCAATTTACTACCCACTGCGACTGCCAACCGGAGACCCGCTTATGTTAAGGTTTCGTCAAATGACTAACGGTTAAGTGATAAATATGGACTGGGAATACATTGATTTCGTTCGGGAGTTCAATCCTGGGAACTTTCCCCCCGCGAGTTGGGAAAAAAGTTTTCATATTGTGATTTCAGACGGAGAAATTCTGTCAATCGATGGCGCTCCCTGGCGCCCACTCAATCAAGATGAATGGCAATGGCTTGGCATAGAAGGCAAGTCCAGTCACTATCTTGGCGACGTCGCCGGGATTCCTGTTTTTGCTGAAGAAGTACATTCAGAGTCAGATGAACCCGCTGGGCACGCTTTCGATACCCTGTGGTCATTCCTGGGTCAAGTGGATGAACCCGTGTTCTATTTGGTGGGTCGCGCAAAACAAATTGTTGAATGGCACAGAACGCACAGATTCTGTGGCGAATGTGGCCAGGAAACAGTGCTCTCGGACTCTGACAGATCAAGAAAATGTTTGGCCTGTGGACACATGTATTACCCGAAATTGTCGCCTTCGATTATTGTTCTAATCACCAAGGGTGAAGAAGTGCTACTTGCCAAGAATGCCAACACACGAGCCAATTTCTATTCCACCCTCGCAGGTTTTGTGGAGCCAGGAGAATCGATAGAAGAAACAGTTCACCGAGAAGTGATGGAAGAAGTGGGTATCAAGGTAAAAAACCTTAAGTACTACAACAGCCAATCATGGCCTTTCCCAAATTCATTGATGCTTGGTTTCCATGCTGAATACGACAGCGGAGAGATAGTCATTCAGGAAGAAGAAATCGCCGATGCACAATGGTTTCACTACAAGAACATGCCAAACAAACCTGCAATGATTTCGATTTCAGGTTGGCTTGTGGACGACTACATTAAACGCTTGGAGGCAGGCAAAGTATGACGCACCATCAGTTACGGCTGGCGGCAAACAAGCTTCTCAAGATTATAACAGCTTGCACGCTACTGGCCGCACTGAGTGCAAATGCCAACCCGGTCAGGATAGCCGTCGCGTCCAATTTCAAACAAACACTAGAGGCAATACTACCTGCGTTTGAACAGGCCTATCCCAAAACAGAGGTTCAAGTAATATCAGGCTCAACGGGGGGCCTTTACGCTCAAATCATGCACGGCGCGCCTTTTGATCTGTTCCTTGCAGCAGACTCCGAACGCCCCAAAAAGCTGCTCAATGAGTCTAAGGCACTAAAAATTTTTCACTACGCCACGGGGCAACTGGTTTACTGGGCACCGACTTCAGCGAAGCCCGTCGGCACTCCAACCCTTATCTCGATCTCAACACCCATTGCCATTCCCAATCACAGAACAGCACCTTACGGTGAAGCGGCTAGGCAAACGATGGCAAACCTAAACATCGCAGGCAAACAGTTTGTCACGGGTAACAACGTGAGTCAGTCATTCCAGTTCGTTGATAGTGGCAACGTGGCCTCGGGGTTTGTTGCCTTGTCTCAAGTGCGTAACCGCGTTAATGAAGCGCAGTGGTGGCTGATTCCAGCGCAACACCACGAGCCAATCGTCCAATACGGCGTCTTGCTGTCGGACCATCACATTGATGCGCCTCTGTTTCTTGATTTCCTGATGTCGGATAAAACACAGACATCGATCGCTCGAAGGGGATACGTTCGCTCTCGAGCGGCAACAGATTCCGATCAATCACTTCCACAACCGATTAACTAATATGCATCCAGATCTACTCGCATTAATAGTGACTCTGAAGCTGGCCACATCGGTCACGCTGGTGCTGGCGCTAATTGGTACGCCTATCGCATGGTGGTTGTCACAATCCACCAGCAAGGCGCGTGTTATCATCGAGCCACTCATCGCTTTGCCCATCGTTTTACCCCCTACAGTGCTTGGTTTTTACTTCCTGGTTGCCTTTGCACCGGATCAAATCATAGGTGGCATTTGGCTAAAGCTTGTCGGGACCCCTCTCGCTTTCACTTTTTCTTCTCTTGTTATCGCCAGCTGTATCTATTCACTGCCTTTTTACATCCAGCCGCTTCAGTTAGCTTTCCAGAGCATCAATAGAGGATTTCTGGAGGCCGCTTCAACACTTGGGGCATCTCCACTTAAGCGCTTTTTTTATCTTATCGTGCCTCTTTCACGTCGAGGGTTTATCACGGCAGGCAGTCTCGCGTTTGCCCACACCATCGGTGAATTCGGCATTATTTTAATGATAGGTGGCAGCATTCCCGGAGAAACCAGAGTACTTTCCATCGCATTATTCGACCACGTCGAGTCACTCAACTATCAAAACGCACACATGTTGGCGCTTGGACTTGTCATCTTTTCGTTCCTACTGCTGCTTGCGATATACACACTCAATCGCGCACCACAGGAACAAAACAGAGGGCTACGGTCACATGTTTCTTGAGGCGAGCATCAACATGAAGCGACCTTCGGGATTTGAGCTGCAGGCTCAGATCGACATTCCCGATAGCGGCGTTACCGCCTTGTTTGGACCTTCCGGTTCGGGTAAAAGTACGTTGCTGAGATTGTTGGCAGGTCTGGAGCGCGGTTATGAGTCAGATGAAATCACGATCATGTCCAGAGGGACTATCTGGCAAGACGCGGTAAAATTTTTACCGCCACATCAACGATCAATCGGGTTTGTGTCTCAGCAGCCCCAGTTATTTCCTCACACGACTGTACTGGGTAATCTGAAGCTTGCGCAAAAGTTTCGACCAGCACCCGCTGGCATAGCGCTAGCAGACGTGATTTCATGGCTTGAGCTCGAGTCATTGCTTCACGCCCACCCGCAACATCTCTCCGGCGGAGAGGCTCAAAGGGTTTCGCTGGCAAGAGCATTGATCGGCACAACCTCCTGTCTGCTAATGGACGAGCCTCTGGCCTCCATTGATACCGCTTCAAAAACTGTGTTACTCGAGTACATCCACCGTTTATCAACGACGCTTTCAATACCCATCATATACGTCAGTCATTCACTTCAGGAAATCCAGTTCTTAGCAGACAGAATTTATCTTTTACGAAATGGCAGCGTCGTATCAAACGGTTCGATGCTTGATCTCGGGAACTCGTTGTTACTCAACAAGGATCAGGGTGACAACGCGGGTTCGATGTTAACCTGCGAGACCCTGGGCCTTGATGAGCAATACGGTTTGACGAGCCTGGCCATCGATCAGCAACGCTTGTATGTTACCGGGCAAAAACTCAACACGCATTCTCATGCACGAATTAGTGTGCCTGCACGGGACGTCAGCATTACCTTGCAACAGCCGCAACAGTCGAGCATCCTAAACATCTTGGAAGCCACTGTGGTTGACATAGAAAAGTCGACCCATGCTCCTTCGGTCCTCATCTCCCTGCAACTCGAACAGCAGATCCTGCTGGCCCGAATCACACGCAAATCACTGGATCACTTGTCGCTCAGCACCGGACAACGGGTTTTTGCCCAGATAAAAAGCATCTCGTTGCTTAATGAAAATCTATTGAGTGAAGACTAAGACTTCGCTCAACCCTATACAGAGAAACCCATGAACGAAGCCCAAGATGCAGCCGACCCCGCGTCGCACCCCTACTCAAAATTGACCCCTGATCTTGTGATGGATGCTGTAGAAAGCACAGGCCTTCGTTGCGATGCCAGAATTCTCCAACTCAATAGTTATGAAAATCGCGTTTATCAAATCGGCATCGAAGATGATGAACCTGTAATCGGGAAGTTCTATCGGCATAACCGATGGTCTGATGAGCAAATTCTTGAGGAACACAATTTCACACTGGAACTTGTGGAAGAAGACGTCTCAGTCGTGCCGCCACTGCGTATATCCGGCGATGCCACACTTTCTTCACATGAAGGTTTTAGATTTGCGCTGTACCCGCGAAGAGGCGGTCGACCACCGGCACTGGATGACCTTTCTAGTTTGACCATACTGGGTCGCCATATCGCACGAATCCATTCCGTTGGGGGCATTACTGATTTTACGACACGACCCTCAATCAGCATTGAAAGCTTTGGTTACGACTCAAGAACTTTTCTGATCGAGAATAATTTTATTTCTCCCGAGTTGCTCCCCGCCTATGAATCCGTCACTGAGCATCTCCTCGCACAAATCACGGAGATTTTTGGGTTACTCGAAACACGATCCATTCGGCTACACGGCGACTGCCATATGGGTAATGTACTTTGGAGAAACGACTTACCTCATTTTGTCGATTTCGATGATGCTAGAATCGGACCGCCGATTCAGGATCTGTGGATGATGCTCTCGGGAGACAGAGAAGACCAGCAAAAGCAATTAAGCAAAATACTTGAGGGATACCAAGACTTTTGCCATTTTGATACTCGCCAAGTCAGGCTGATTGAACCGCTGCGAAGTTTGCGCCTGATGTATCACTCCGCCTGGATTGCTCGCCGTTGGCAAGATCCAGCCTTTCCCAGAGCGTTTCCTTTTTTCAATACAGAGCGATATTGGTCAAATCACATCCTCGACTTAAGAGAGCAATGGTCAAAACTCTCCGAACCAACCCTAGAGATATACATTTAAATTGCAAAAAAAACGCTGACGCTTATCTCTCGTAAGGGGTTAGGTTCTTTGCGCCATTGTTAAATTTGTTGACTAGCGGATTCGCATACATGGTTAACCAGGTGTTCCGCAGGTTTTCTGGACAACTTTCCAGCCTCGCTTCGAACTGGGTCACGTCAGACAGATCAATCAACTGCTTCACGTGAGACCAAACATGAGCATACTTCTCTCTCGTATTTTGATCTTCATCACTTGCAAGCATAGAGAGCGCCCAATAATTAACAGCAAACATCTGAAGATTGTCTAGCACCTGACGGTCTATTTCCTTAGCGACCGCTTCTGGCGTGTCGTAGCCTGCTCCTAGTGGCTCACCGAATTTCAAACACACCAAGCCTTTAAATTCTCCCAAACCTTTTGCCAAACTTACCAGGTCTTCACCGGCGGGTTTCTGATAGCTTCCCGTTCGTGCGACACTTTCAAGCTCTTTTGCTTTGAGCTGATCACAGGGATCAAATTCGTAGGCAATTGAAACCGGTACAATTTTTAAATCTTTGATCACCTCACTTAAAGCGTCTTTTCTTCTAGCAAGGGCAAACATCTTCAGGATAGCCGGATCGGTGGCATCAATGCCATCTTTAGCTCGACCTTCGCTCTGGGCTATCCAAATAGAGTTTCCTGACCCTAGCGACTCATGTATAAATTCTGACGATGCCAGTAGTGCTGCGTAAATTTTCTTGGCGCCCTCTTCGGAGCGTTTGATAAAAAAACTCTTGTTTAGTTTCATAAGGTCCGTCGCAAATTGTTTCTGGACCAGATTGTCTCCAACCGCAATTCTCACTGTCTTGTGCCCGCTTATATGCAGTGCATAGTCGACCAGCATCGAGTCACCGGCAATATCTCTGTGATTACCTACAAAAAGGTAAGCTTTATCGCTTTCAAGGTGCTCGATACCCGCGTAGTTAAAGCCAGTCATTGTGTGAGAGACCAGTCGTGCTGCGTAGGCTTCCACGGCATTTTGAAAATCATCAATACTGGCAATACCCACTGTTTGCTTTTTCAGAAGCAGACGCACGAGATAACGGGCGAGCGGCGGAATAATTTGGCCGACCCTTGGGAAAAGGTGCAGGGTCAGAAAACCTAAAAATTCCTGATCGTTGATCAGGCGCTTCAGTACACCAGTCACTTCATCGTCTTCGTAGGGTCTTATATCGTCAAATTTACCCATCTGCTTTCGTTTTCCTGATGTTGCCGGTTCTTGATCGGTTATTCATTGAATTATCTCACAGCTAGCTTGAAGAAATAGATGCTATTTCACGATCAGGAATGCCCCGACTAGCATCAACAAAAGGAACGTATACTTCCGAATCAAAGTGTCGGGTAGATATTTTCCGAGCTTAACACTCACCAACGTTGCGATAAGCACGATAGGCAAACCAAGCACCACCAAACTGAGCACTGAACTACTTAAACTACCGCTCGCCCCTACCAAAACAGTTCGGGTCAGTGTTGAGATAGCAAAAAGCGCCAATAAAGTTGCCCGCACAATATTAAAGTCGAGTGGTTGCCGGTATAAGAGATAGGCGAAAGGTGCACCACCGGCACCATAAGTACCCGCCATTACTCCACCCAATGCACCTATGAGGCTCTGCGTAGAAGTGCGAGAGATCGCCGGATAGGGAGTGGGTTTAAGAAACAGCAATATTCCTGCAGAGATGATCATCACTCCAAGCGATATTCTGAGCAAGTCGCTAAAAGCCTCGGACATGTATTCAAGGATTAGGAGACCGGCAAAAACTGCTGGCACCATCCCTATACTCATGGTTTTCATCAATGTGTAATCGATCAGACGGTAGTTGTAGCGCAATGCTAGACCCGCGTTAAACAAAGATAAAATACTCACTACCGCTGCTGTCTCACTAATACCTGCCAGTCCTAAAGCTGCAACACCACCCAGTATAATGAGCGCCATAGCAAAACCTGTGAGGGATTGCACCACCGCGCCAACAAATACCAGAATCAGAAAGAAGACACTGTTTTGATCAAGAGGCATCATTGGTTAGCCGAGAATGGATGGGTTGGACCGCATCGGGTTATTATACCCAATAACCACCTGTTTCCATTCAGGAAACCCACAATCAGGATAACGTTCATGCTCTGGATTAAAACCTTTCACATTCTTTTCGTCATGGCGTGGATGGCGGGTCTATTTTATTTGCCAAGGATAATCGTGCATTTTGTGGAAGGAAAAGCGGCTGCGGAGGATGTCCAACGCCTTATCGTCATGGCATCTAAATTGTTTCGGTTCTCTTCTCTTATGGCGCTGTTGGCATTGGGTCTAGGCACCTGGCTGTGGTTGGGGTACGGTTTCAGTGGCAATTGGCTCATAGCAAAACTGGGCTTCGTCGTTCTACTGCTTGCTTATCACTATCAGTCCTGGCGCTATGTCATTTTGATGCAAAGAGATCATACGATACACACGTCACTGTTCTTTCGACTATACAACGAGGGTGCTTTGATCATTGTGATCCCAATTCTGATTTTGGTTGTGGTAAAACCTTTTTAAAATTTACTGACGATTCTTGCGACGACGAGAAATTCTTTCAGCTAGATCGACGGATTTCTCAGGGGTAAAGCGTACAAATATTTGAAGTCACGCGACTTCACATATTAAATCTATACAGGACGCAAAAAATGAAAACCCGTTCACCACTCAAAGCGATCGCAATCATCATTGTTTCATCGAGCATCCCTACGTTAGCCATAGCAAAAAGTGACGGAGCACAAGGTGAGAGATTTATTCATCATCTAGACTTAGATGGCGATGGGCAGGTTTCTCTTGATGAATTCCAACCTGGTCGAAAATCACCTTTTGATAAGGCAGATAAAGACGGCGATGGCGTCGTCACACTTGCGGAAATTACAGAGCAAATCAAGTCAAGGCACGAGCAACGCGAAGCAGAGAAAGCAAACAAAATGGCAAAACGTCAAGCGAAGCTTACCGAACATTTCAACGCAATGGATGCTAACGGTGATGGTGGTTTGTCACGGGAAGAGATCAAGCTTGGCGCATTTAACCGGATGGATGACAACCAAGACGGCTACATCAGCGCCGACGAAGTTAAACCCCCCCGAGGTATGAGTAAAAGAGGTATAAGTAAAAGAGGTATGAGTAAAAGAGGTATGGGTAAAAGAGGTGATCGTGGCTTTCACCGGAATTTTGAGTAGGAGTTCTGATTGGTCGAGAAATCTGAAGCAGCATTGGTCAAGCTGGTTGCGAGAAAGAACCAGGCTGCTTTCAAAAAATTGTTGAATATGCATTTATCTGGCATCAACCGATATACCGTCAGAATGATTGGTAACGCTGCTAATGCCGAAGACATTACACAAGAAGTGTTTCTCAGGTTATGGACGCGTGCTGACAGTTACAAACCAGAGGCATCTAAGCTATCCACTTGGCTGCATAACATCGCCCACAATCTGTGCATTGACTATTTTAGGAAAAATAACCGGTTTATACAGGATTCGTCTGAGATTTATGAAACAGAAGAAAGCCTGCACCTTACGTCAGTGTCTGGTCGCCCGCACGGCATCGCCACGTCGGGGAGTGACGAACCAGAGCATGAGTTAGCGAAAAAAAATCGGGACCATGATGTGAAAAAAGCGCTCATGACGCTGCCTGAACGTCAGCGCAGCGCCATCATCATGTGTCACTATCAAGGTGTTTCGAATAAGGATGCCGCCCATATCATGGAGGTTAGCGTAGACGCGCTCGAATCTTTGCTCTCTCGAGGCAGATTAAAACTAAGAAAATTATTAACCGAAGACGGTAAGTCATAATATGAACATTCAAAGGTTCAAAGAACTGATAGAAGCTTACGGCACCCGGAGCGAGCGATGGCCGGAAGCTGACAGACACGCCGCTCTGATATTTCTCGAAGCTGAACGCGATGCCGTAGAAATAATCAACGAATTGCGCCGTCTCGATGAAGCACTGGATGCAGATATCGTGGCTCAATCGACAAATCTGAAAGCGGATATCCTCCACCAAATTTCACTGACAACCGTCAATCGCGCGGAAAAGAACCGGGATGACCTGTTTTCCAAACTGTGGCATTGGCTCGGACCCTATGCGAACGGATCTTTTGTCATTTGGCGGCCAGCGATCGCAGCCTGCATACCGTTGCTAACTGGAGTCTATCTTGGTTCCGTGGTGGAGACAGGATCAGACGATCAGCTTTTTGAGTGGGAAGAGGACATTTATGTCATGGGCCTGGTGTCGGAAAATGAGGAGCAGGAATAATGGATCAAGATCTACAGACAAAGAAAAAGAAGAACCGTGTCGTCATTATTCTGCTGATTTGTTCGCTGGCGTTAAATCTGTTGTTCATTGGTGGATTGATTGGCAGGTCAGTTTTTGGCGGGCCGCCAGGGCATTTGCCAAACCATATGGGCTGGATGTTACGAAACCTGAGTGATGAAAAACGAAAACAACTACGCCCGCAATTAAAAGAACGTTCAGGGTCCCTCCGCACTGTTCGACAAGAAATGCGCGATGCGAGACAAAGGCTCTCCTCCGCCATTATGGAAGAGCCTCTTGATGAGAAAGCACTCAATCTTGCATTGAAGGATCTCAGATCCGCCTCAAACAAGTTTCAGGTCGTTACGCATGAAAATATGAGTACGATATTGAAGGAGATGAAACTCGAAGACAGGGAAAAAGCGCTGAAGTTCCTTTCTCGGCGAGAGAAGCACCGAGGAAATTTCGAAGACCGCAGAGGTAGAAAAGAAGCGAGAAAATAGTCAGCAAAGACGCCTTGATAAAGCGGCGTCCAGCAGAATTTTACGACAGCAACAAAAACCGGACAGATAAACTGTTATAGTGCATTTATCTTTTTTGCCACATCAACTTCTCATGGGTTCAATTCAACTGGCGCTCTCCGAGCTCGTTAAAAACGCGCTACGACTCACCGAAGAGGGTGTTTTTTATGCCGAGTATGACCCCGATTGGCGCTCCCTGTGCGAATTACCTGCCCTTGAAACCAAGAACCCGGCGCAGGCACCAGAACTCATTGCATGGAGACCCGTTCCGCAGACACCAACTGTCGATTTTTCAGGGCTAGAAAACGCGCTTGAAACATCCATTCATCCAGATATTGTCGAATACTTCTCCAGTTTCTGGTCAAGTACAATTGAAGGAAAATCGATTGAGGGACACGCGAGCCTTATCCAATTATGGAATCAGGAAGACTTTGATCGTCTCATTGAAAACTTCATCGGCCACGCACTTGCCAAACGACAGCTTAAAGAACCCCTGACACTGTTTATCGCCACGACCGAAGCAGACTCGGAATACTTTCTGAGCATTGACAACGCAACCGGCGCCGTTTTACTAGAGGAACCCGGGCGGCCACCCCTACGGCAAGTAGAGGACAACCTTGAAACTTTTCTGCGGAGGCTGACTCCGGCTGCCTCACAACCGGCGGTCTTCTGATGGATAAATTAGTCATTGAACCAATCAATCATTTCTCCGGCTCGGTAAATCTCCCCGGATCTAAAAGCCTTAGCAACAGAGCTTTACTTCTCGCGGCACTTGCAGAAGGAGAGACTCATCTCGAAAATTTGTTACTCAGCGAAGATACAGAGCGAATGCTTAACGCGCTGAGTCAATTTGGCATCACGATCACGTTCATTAACGAATTATCCGGATTGAAGTCCGATCAGCCTACAACCCAATGCATCGTAACGGGCAATGGCAAGCTGTTTACGCCACCCAACGAAGGACACTTTTCGCTTGGTAATGCTGGAACCGCAATTCGTCCGCTCACAAGCATTCTCAGTTTGTGTCCCGGCACCTTTACAATAGACGGCGACCAGTACATGCGAGAGAGACCAATCGCCCATCTCGCTGAGGCACTGGTAAAACTGGGCGCCCGGATTTCTTATCTGGGAAAAGAGGGATGCCCACCGATTAGGGTTGAAGGGGGGAAAATAACTGGCGGGCGTGTGAGTGTCCGCGGAGATATCTCTAGTCAATATCTCACATCACTACTCATGTCTTTACCTCTTGCACCCCAAGACAGTGAGATTTCCATTATCGGAGATCAGGTATCAAAACCCTATCTTGATATCACATTAGACATCATGGAAAAATTTGGTGTCCATGCTACCCACAGTGATTACCAGCAATTCAAAATCGCAGGCGGACAACAGTATCAATCTCCCGGCAAGTACCTGATAGAGGGCGACGCGTCCTCGGCTTCCTACTTCTACGCGGCAGGAGCAATTGGCGGCGGCCCCGTTGAAGTGACTGGACTGGGCAGTGAATCGGTACAGGGTGATATCGCTTTTCTGGATGTGATTTCAGCAATGGGGGCAGAGGTAAAAAAGACCAAGCATGCCGTGACTGTCAGTGGTGGGAAACTCAAAGGGGTCGATATGGATTTGAACCATATTCCCGATGCAGCCATGACTATCGCAGCAATGGCGCTTTTTGCCGAGGGACCCACCCGAATTCGTAATATCTACAACTGGCGCGTCAAAGAAACTGATCGACTGCATGCGATGTCGACCGAACTCAGAAAACTTGGCGCTACCGTTGAAACTGGTGAAGACTTTATTTTTATCGACCCTCCGGCAAAGATTGAACCAGCAACCATTGATACTTATGGTGACCACAGAATCGCTATGTGCTTCTCTCTCGCAGCATTCGGAGAAAGCAATATCACGATCAACGAACCAACGGTTGTCGCAAAAACCTTTCCGGACTACTTTGAATTATTTTCGAAACTGGCAAACCCTTAACCTATCGATGTTGCCGAATGCGCACCTAAGATTGCTAAAACGCCAGAGATTGCTGTCCTACACCCTCAAGCGCTAGTAGAAATTGCTTCGTTGGCAATCCACCACCAAATCCTGTGAGACTACCGTCTGCACCGATGACCCGGTGACAGGGAATAATGATAGGTATCGGATTTCGACCATTCGCGGAACCTACCGCCCTAACAGCCTTAGGTCGGCCAATCTCCTGTGCTATTTCTAAATAGCTACTAGTTGACCCGTAAGGAATCTGTAACAAAGCGTTCAGCACCTGTAACTGAAATTCAGTCCCATGCGGACACAATTTCAAATCAAACACTTTCCGCTCGCCAGCAAAATATTCCTGTAACTGCGCTTCAACTTCAGGCAGGCAATGAGGGTCCTTCACCCATTCATCCGACGGCAAAACCTTCCCTTTTCCCTCCGGAAAACCAATCAAATGCAATCCTTCGTCATTGCCAGCGATAAGCAGTTCCCCTATCGGGCTTGAATAGTATCGGTATATTAACTTTTCACTGTATAGATTATTCATCATTCAATTCCTGAAACAACACTTTTAGTTAGATCAACTTTGTACCATTGATCAACGAGCAAGACTCGCTGCATACCGCCAAAGGTGCATCCCGGCGTATGCTCGCCAGGGTCGCCATGCCTGAGAGCGCTCGAGCATTTCTTTTTCTGACTGAATTCCCAAAAGACTAGCAGCGGATTTCAAAATCACAAGATCACTATGAAGAAAGGCATCAGGATCATTTAACGCTCTCATCGTGACATATTGGGCAGTCCAGGGTCCGATACCCTTTATCGCTGTCATTTGCCCAATTAATATTTCTGAACTATTACTGCGCGCCAAATCGATTTCACCCCGCACAACAGCGGCAGCCATATCCTTGATCGCCTGAGCCCTTTTGTTAGGCATGGACAAGTTTTCGACAGAAAGCGCAGCCAGAGATTCTGGTGTTGGAAATAGCACAGTTTCACCGATACGCTCGCCGTAACGATCGACGATACGAGACATCACAGTGGTTGCGCCTTTTACACTTACCTGCTGCCCAACGATGGCGCGCACCGCAACTTCAAACGGGTCCCAGGCACCGGGCAAGCGTTGCCCCGGGTTCTCCGCTATCAAGTCAGTGAGCTCACCATTCTCGCTCAAACACTGATTAATCTCACTTGGATCCGCATCAAGATCGAAAAGCGTCCTCACCTTTTCAACTACTTTCATTAATGGTCTAGTATTGGTCAGTTCAACTTTACAAACCAGACATCGGTTTTCAACATCTTGACTCACATTCAGCAGACCTGTCTCTCCATCAATCTGCAGCGTCCGCACATAGGCGCCCTCTACAATCGACTCAATCTGAGGTACAGCGCGCATCGCCAAAAAAGCCAACATGCCGTCGAAATCGAATGGTTCGCGATAAGGCAAGCGCAGCTTAACGCCGGCGTCTGCATCAACGCTGCGTTTGTCGCGGAGCAAGGTTGGGGAGCGATTGTAAACCTTGCGAATGTGGTCATTAAATCTGCGAACGCTGCCGTAGCCAGAGGACATTGCAATTTCAGTCATCGGCAAACCCGTTTCACTGATCAGCTTTTTCGCGAAATGCAGCCGTCTGGTTTGTGCTATGGCTTGTGGAGATACACCAAGATGTTGATTAAACAAACGTCCCAGATGCCGCGAGGTGACGCCTAGTTTATCGCTGAGTTCCTCGATACTTTGCTCGTCGAGCGCACCCTCACTAATCAACCGCAACCCTCTTTTTACCGTTGTTGATGTCCCCGACCACGCAGGCGTACCTGGCGCAGCCTCCGGTCGACAGCGCAAACAAGGTCGATAGCCCGCTTCAGTGGCAGCGGCTGCAGATATATATAATGTAATATTTTCCACTTTTGGCATGCGCACCCTGCATATGGGCCGACAATAGATTCCGGTAGTTCGAACGGCAATAAAAAATTTACCGTCAAAACGCGCATCCCGAGTTTGTCGGGCTTTCTCGAACGCTTCAATCTGACTCTCGTTCACTAAATTCATGGAAAGCACCTTAAGCTTCATTCTGGCTGACATATTAGTCGTGGCCTCTGCTACTGGCTAGCAATAATCGGACATCGTTATTGAGGACTGTTGCCCGGTTGTGATATCGATTAAAATCAGACATGCCTCACGTGTTAGGAAAAATTGATCAACCCCACAAGCTGTTTGAACGGCATCGCATTGCTGCGGACCCCGCTGAAATATTTTTTTCTTTCAGTTACCGAGCGCACTATTTATCTAAAGAGATGCCACTCGAACTTTTTGCGCTGTGCAAGTTTAGTCGTGGCGCTCAAGGCGAACCCGGTTATGCGGCCTTTATCACAGCTAGCGAACAACAGGCCCAGGAGATAAGCGAGCTTTGTGAATCTAGCTCATTTAGCGAAATTGTCGATTCGCTGGCCCTAGCGGTGGTGCGTTTCTCAGAAGCACTACCATTGGAGACCGTCGACATTCCCAAACCTTGGGGCAAAGAAATTTGGTACACAGGCATAGAAAAGCGCGGCGTGTGCAAGATCCTTGGTATGCCGTTGCCATGGCTCTCGGCGATATATCCGGGGTTGTTTTCTGCCGAACCTACCAAACTTCCGAACCTGTCTTCCGATGACCCTATACTTCTTAAGATACTTGCGCCATCAGGTGAAGAGGTTTTGGGCGATCTCTACTTCGAACTGCACACGGAGAAAATTGAGGTCTATGTCATTACTCATATCGATGCGACCGCATGGCCGACCGGTGTGGCCAAAATGCGTTACGGATTTAACCAAAAAAAATTAGCGGCATTCGAAAATAGAGAACAATTCACAACGGCTTATTTGGCTGCCGTCAATGAATACAAATCGGTACGAGATACGATCGATCAGACACTCGCATCCCGCCGTGCCGCCGAGGGCTTTACACAGGAAGATGTCCTTCCTACAGATATTGCCCTTGCCTGGCAGCACCAATTACCAGACACATTGACCCTGAAAGAAAAAACACTCAGGGAAAAGATGGAAGCTTTCACAGGCACGCGGGAGGTGGTGGTAGGAGACGTCATCGAAGTTGAACGATTGACGCCACATTCCCTGCAACACGGGATAAGGGCAATTGAATTTCAATCACCGCATTACGAACGATTTATTTTGTCATTTGCCCAGAAAGTGCTGACTCAAAGTCATTGGGACACGCAATCGGCAATGACGCTGGCCCGATTTGATCCAATAACCTCAAAACCCATGCGAACGCTGGATGCCTCCGAAGGAACGCGCGTTGAGATTGCAGCTGACTTCGATAGTTTTCAAGTGCAGCGCCTTACTTTTGCGCCAGGCGCCGTCCACAGCGTTCAAAACACATCTTACTCGCTGGTGATTGGGCTTGTCGGTGAGACAGTATTGCAGAGCAAAACTGTGACACCAGAGCAGGCATTTTTTCTGACACCCGAAATAAAAACGGTCGCACTGAGCAATCACTCCGATAGGGAATCAAAGGTACTCATTGCCCTGCCAAAACCAACGGGGTAAATGTTACAGCGCGCCAGCGACCTTCAAGCGCTAAGCAATCTCTTCTGCTATCTATGGCGCAAGCCACCAACAATAAGACGACCCTGAATTTACCGCTGGCGCGGGTAAGACCACGACACCAAGCGGTTTTCAGCATTACGTTGAGCAGGCTTGCTAACCTAAGAAGGCAGCAGATCCTGAACGGCGTCGCGTTCTTCTATCAGTTCTTTTTCTGTGCTGCTCATTTTCTCGCGGCTAAAATCACTGATCTCGAGATCCTGAACAATTTTCCAGTCACCGTTTTCACAAACACACGGGAATGAATAAATCAGGCGTTCGGTGATGCCATAGCTACCATCGGAGTAAATACCCATCGAGACCACTTCACCATTGGTACCAGCAACCCAATCGCGCATGTGCTCTACCGCCGCGTTAGCGGCCGATGCCGCACTCGAAAGTCCGCGGGCCTTGATAATCGCGGCTCCTCGCTGTTGCACTGTCGTAATAAACTCTCCTTCAACCCATGCTTGATCAACAAGACCAGACGCAGCCTCTCCGGCGACTGTCGCGTGAGCAATATCCGGGTATTGAGTTGCGGAGTGGTTACCCCAGATCGCTAAACCTTTTACATCGTTAACGTGCTTGCCGGTCTTTTGCGCAAGTTGTGACATCGCTCGATTGTGGTCAAGCCGGGTCATCGCTGTAAACTGTCTTGGGTCGATATCCGGTGCGTTGCGTTGAGCAATCAGGCAGTTTGTGTTCGCAGGATTGCCTACAACCAGCACTCGAACATTTTTTGCCGCATTGTCATTCAGCGACTTACCTTGAACCGAGAAAATCGCAGCATTCGCCTCCAGCAGGTCTTTGCGTTCCATACCAGGCCCCCTTGGCCTTGAACCAACCAGAAGTACACATTCAGCATCTTTGAAAGCTACATCAGGATTATCCGTCGCGATCACTTCCTGCACGAGTGGAAATGCGCAATCGTCCAACTCCATCACGACGCCATGCAAGGCTTCCATGGCTGGTGGGATTTCCAACAATTGCAAAATAACAGGTTGGTCAGCCCCTAGCATTCTTCCCGAGGCGATGCTAAACAGCAGAGAATAGCTAATCTGTCCTGCGGCTCCGGTTACCGCCACGCGTACTGGTTGTTTCATACTAAATCCTTATGTCTTCCTTTTAATAGTTCCTCAAACGAATGTTCTGTTAGGTACATTCGTCAGAGTGTCGAATCAATCATGCTGTTTATTTGAAATCTTTGACTGCCAAACGGCGATTCCCTGTCTGTTTCATACCAGCCCTGATTTCTGGGGAACGAATTATACCCGAATCGAATTGATTATAGTGCCATTCCTTAAACTCCTTACAATATTCCTCACTTTGCGACGGGAAAGGACAAATATTGCACCTTCATCAAACCTCCAGTTTTCATATTTTCATATATTTCAACAACTTAACTTTCAATGTATCGGCGCGCACCGTGCCTAAAGTCTTGACTTTGTCGGCCTCGGTGGTATTGTGCCAAGTCCGCTAGATTGCGCACTTTACCCAGTGTCCGATCACCTAACGCGAACTCCAAAAGAGTCACTATTTTTAGCTTTTTGCTAAAAATGCTACGCAGATCAGGATTTGCCTGATACGTACCTCAGCTATACCTAAAGAGTGAGCTTAAGCACCAACGAATTAGACACTCGCATAAATTTGAGAGAAGCCTCGATGATAGACAATCAAATTGTAGCTCCGGGCCAATTGCCGGAGAAACAGGGCCTTTACGACCCCGCAAATGAAAAAGATGCGTGTGGCGTCGGTTTTGTGGCCAACATAAAAGGTGTACCCAGCCATCAAATCATGTTGGATGCCTACCACATCAACTCCAGGATGGACCATCGCGGCGGTTGCGGCTTTGAAGAGAACACTGGCGATGGTGCGGGGATTCTATGCGCGCAACCCCATAGCCTCTACACAGAACTCGCGGATGAATTGAAAATCAATCTGCCGGCCCCCGGCGAATATGCTGTGGGAAACATTTTCTTACCTACCAACGCGGATGAAAGGCATCACTGCCAAGCACAAATCGAAGCGATTATCGCAGACGAAGGCCAAACTTTTCTTGCCTGGAGAAACGTACCTATTGACTTTATTGGCGCCGACGTAGGTCCGGCAGCCCTGAGCGCGCAGCCAGCAATTCTTCAATTATTTGTTGCCGCTAATCAACTCGGAGAATCAGTTGATTCCGATGCATTTGAGCGCAAGCTCTACGTCATCCGACGTCGGTTCACCGAGACGTTAAGAAGAAATTCCGATCTTAAAGAAGCCCACATGGTTTATGCCTGCAGTCTGTCGAGCAGGGTGATAGTTTACAAAGGCATGCTCACACCGGGACAGTTGTTCCCTTTTTACGAGGATTTACAGGACACCCGTTTTACCACTCACTTGGCCATGGTCCACTCTCGCTTCAGCACCAATACTTTTCCATCATGGGATCGGGCGCAACCTAACCGGTACATGAGCCACAATGGTGAAATTAACACATTGCGTGGTAACCGAAATTCTATGCATGCGCGTCAGGGTGTCGTCGAATCGACCCTGTTTGGCGAAGATATCAAGAAGCTGTTTCCTATTGTTGAGCCTGATTTTTCAGATTCAGGGACTTTCGATAACGTCCTCGAGTTTTTATTGCTGTCCGGCAGAACCCTGCAGGAATCCGTCATGATGATGATCCCTGAGGCATGGCAATCCGACGTCAATATGGATCAGACCAAGCGAGACTTTTACGAGTACCATTCGGCGCTCATGGAACCTTGGGATGGACCGGCATCAATCGTATTCACCGACGGGCTCTACATCGGCGCCGTACTTGACCGAAACGGTCTGCGACCCAGTCGCTATTATGTGACACATGACGACAAAGTCATCATGGCTTCCGAGGTCGGAGTGCTGCCGGTTGAGCCAGCGAACGTCAAGCTCAAGGGGCGGCTGCAACCGGGCAAAATGTTTCTCATCGACTTTGATGAAGGGCGCATGATTCCTGATGAGGAGCTAAAGAATCGCTTTGCTAGTCAACGCCCCTATGGCAAATGGCTCGCGAATCAAAAAATTGAGCTAGCAGAAATTCCAAAAGTTAAAGATCACTATGGCTTTCAAGAGGAAACGCTTATCCCGCGTATGCAGGCGTTTGGCTACACGGTCGAAACCATGCAATTCATGTTGCTACCGATGGTTACCGAAGCCAGAGACCCACTGGGTTCGATGGGCAATGATTCGGCATTAGCATGCCTTTCAGACAAGTCTCGTATGATCTACGATTATTTTAAACAGCTATTCGCCCAGGTCACGAATCCCGCGATTGATTCAATCAGGGAAGAGGTTGTTATGTCGCTGGAATGCTTTATTGGTCCCGAGGGCAACGTGCTCGAAACCAGCGAAGCACACGCTAACAGGCTAAAGGTGCCGCATCCGATAATTAGCAATGAAGAGCTTAGTTCATTGAAAGATATGGACCATAGAGGCTGGCGCTCCAAGACCATCGATATCACTTTCGAACGATCCCATGGGCACGAAGGATTTATCTCTGCGTTGTCTCGTATTTGTATTGAAGCCGAGGAAGCCATCGCTGAAGGCTATTCACTGGTCATTTTGTCTGATAGGAACATCTCTGCAGAGCGCATGCCAATCAGTGCGTTAATAGCCTGCGGTGCTGTTCACCATCATCTGAATAAAAATGAAAAACGTACTCAGATAGGCGTCGTAATTGAAACTGGGGAAGCAAGGGAGGTACACCACCACTGCTTGCTATCCGGGTTTGGTGCTGATGCGATTAATCCATACCTGGCATTTGAGTCTCTATGGCAAGCCCAGAAAGACAATTTGCTTTCAGATACGGCATTTCCTGATTCAAACGCCGTTGTTGCTGCCTACAAAAAAGCAGTCGCTAAAGGCATGTTAAAAGTCATGGCCAAAATGGGGATATCCACTCTTCAGTCCTACAAGGGTGCACAAATCTTCGAAGCAATCGGCCTAGCGTCAGAAATCATCGATCGCTGCTTCACCAACACGGCAAGTCGAGTTGAAGGTGTTAACTTTGAGGTATTGTATGAAGAAATGCTTCAGCGGCATCGTCTGGGATACCCCGAGCGCGCTTCAAACCTGATCCCCATTCTGCCAAACCCAGGTGACATTCACTGGCGAAGAAATGGTGATACCCACATGTGGGATCCAACATCGATATCAAATTTACAGGTGGCAGCTAAGACTAACGACAATGATGCCTATCGCCAATTTGCCGATCATGCCGACGGTGAAGCCACAAGAAAGGCAACCTTCCGCGGGCTTCTGTCTTTTAAGCAAGACGTCAACGGCGGGTCGATCGACATCTCAGAAGTTGAGTCTGCCAAAGAAATTGTCAAACGATTTTGCACCGGCGCGATGAGCTTTGGCTCGATTTCAGCAGAGGCTCATGAGAGCTTGGCGGTCGCGATGAACCGCCTTGGCGGCAAATCAAACACCGGCGAAGGTGGCGAAGACCCGATCAGATTCCAACCAATGGCAGATGGTGACTCGAAGCGCTCAGCAATTAAACAGGTCGCTTCAGGGCGGTTTGGCGTGACGATCTGGTACCTGGCAAATTCAGACGAGCTGCAGATAAAAATCATTCAGGGTGCGAAACCCGGTGAAGGCGGCGAGTTACCTGGCGGCAAGGTAGATGAAACAATTGCTCGAATACGGCATTCCACGCCCGGCGTTGGGCTTATAAGCCCGCCTCCGCATCACGACATTTACTCCATTGAGGATATGGCTCAGCTTATCCATGACCTCAAAAACGCAAATCCGTCTGCGCGTATCAGCGTAAAACTGGGTGCTGAAATCGGTGTCGGTACGATCGCCGCTGGCGTGACAAAAGCGAAAGCCGACCACATTGTAATTGCAGGGCATGATGGTGGCACCGGAGCTTCGCCTATCACATCGATCAAACATGCCGGCATACCTTGGGAACTGGGACTAGCAGAGACTCACCAGACGCTGGTCATGAACAACCTTCGCTCAAGAGTTTATCTGCAGACTGACGGACAGATTAAAACGGGACGAGATGTCGCCATCGCAGCGCTGTTAGGCGCAGAGGAATTTGGATTCGCAACCGCGCCCCTTGTTACGCTAGGTTGCATCATGATGCGAAAGTGCCATCTGAACACCTGTCCTGTAGGTATCGCAACCCAGGACGCAGAACTGCGGAAAAAATTCAAAGGTAATCCTGACAATGTCGTCAACTATCTCTTTATGGTGGCAGAAGACCTGCGAGAGATTATGGCCAAACTAGGTTTTCGAACGGTGAATGAAATGGTTGGCCGGGTCGATGCGCTCGAAACGGCTGACGTGCTAAATCATTGGAAAGCCAAGGGACTGGATTTCAGCTCAATTTTGACACCGGCTAAAAAGATTTACGAAGGTACAGAAGTTTACAGGGTGATTGATCAAGACCATGGTCTCGAAAAAGCCCTCGATAACGAATTGATCAAACTGTCACAACCGGCGCTTCAAAATGGTGAAGCGGTTAATATCGAGTTACCCGTACTCAATATCAACCGGGTCGTCGGAACAATGCTGTCTCATGAACTGGCAAAAGCCACCGAAGGCAAACTGCTTGCCGACGATACAATCTCCATCAAACTGCTTGGTTCCGCTGGACAGAGCCTTGGCGCTTGGCTGGCGAAAGGTATTACGATCGAGGTAGAGGGAGATGCAAACGATTTTGTCGGCAAGGGATTGTCCGGTGGAAAAATTGCCGTTTACCCACCAAAAGAAAGCTCGTTCGTTGCTGAAGAAAACATTCTTGTTGGTAACGTTGTGCTTTACGGCGCTACTAGCGGGGAAGCCTATTTCAGGGGTATTGCCGCGGAACGTTTCTGTGTCAGGAACAGTGGTGCCTCGGCCGTCGTCGAAGGAATCGGAGATCATGGTTGTGAATATATGACCGGTGGCCGCGTAGCGATCCTGGGTGAAACCGGGCGCAACTTTGGTGCGGGCATGAGTGGTGGCGTCGCCTATGTTCTGGATGTTGATGGCGAATTTGAAAGCCGATGCAATACCGAGACATTCGAACTAGAAGCACTCTCTGAAAAATCAGATATTACTGAACTCAAGCAAATGATCGAAAACCACCATCGGTATACGCAATCGACACTCGCCGAATCAATTCTGAATGACTGGGATCAGCAACTGAAGCGATTCGTCAAGGTCATGCCAACGGATTACAAAAGAGTGTTAATGGAACAACAACAAACAGCCTTGGCCAGTTAACACAGACTACCAGGTCTCCACGAGCCAACAGCTGATGCAACAACAGTAGAGAAAGTTATGGGAAAAGTTACTGGATTCAAAGAATTTGAACGTGAGGTAGAACCCTATCGCGATGCGAGTGAGCGGTCCCTCGACTTCAAGGAAATATACACGGATCATCAGCCGGAACACCTTCAAACTCAGGGCGCTCGCTGTATGGACTGTGGCGTACCTTTTTGTCAATCTGCCAATGGTTGCCCCGTACACAATCTGATTCCCGAGTGGAATGACCTGGTCTATCGAAACCGCTGGCGAGAAGCGCTGGATAGGCTCCACAAAACCAACAATTTCCCAGAATTTACCGGTCGGGTTTGCCCTGCACCCTGCGAAGGCGCCTGTGTGCTCGGCATTACTGATCCTGCGGTTACCATTAAGAACATAGAATGCTCAATCGTCGATAAAGGTTTTGATGAGGGTTGGATAGTCCCTGAGATACCTGAGTCCAGAAGCGACAAGTCTATCGCCATTGTCGGCTCCGGGCCCGCGGGTCTTACAGCTGCGGCACAATTAAATCGTGCCGGCCACACCGTCACAGTTTATGAGCGGGCCGATCGCATCGGCGGGCTTTTGATGTACGGCATTCCGAATATGAAACTCGACAAGCGCTTTGTCGACAGGCGGGTCGACATCCTGCGTGCCGAAGGCATTAATTTTGTCACAAATGCAGATGTTGGTGGTCAGGGCGACAATGCCGTTGATGTCACAAAGCTGGTTGCCGATAACGACGCAGTATTGCTTGCCACCGGTGCCACACTGGCCCGTGACCTGAATATTCCTGGTCGCGAAGGTGATGGCGTTCATTTGGCGATGGAGTTTCTAACCGCAAACACTAAGAGCTTACTGGATTCTAATCTTGAAGATGGCAATTACATCTCCGCTACAGATAAAAAAGTCATTGTCATTGGTGGCGGCGACACCGGTAACGATTGTATCGGCACATCGATCAGGCACAATTGCCAATCGCTGGTGAATTTTGAACTGTTACCAAAGCCACCAATTGATCGGGCACAGAACAATCCATGGCCGCTGTGGCCTAGAATCCACAGGGTAGACTACGGACATGCGGAAGCCGGGGATAAATTTGGAGACGACCCACGAGTATTTCAGGTTGCTAGTAAAGAATTTCTCAGAGACAGCGATGGCAAACTGTTAGGCATCGTGACCGTCAATGTTGACGACAAGCTTCAAGAAATTCCAGGCACTGAAAAGACATGGGAAGCAGATCTGGTCTTTTTGTCGATGGGTTTTCTTCAGCCTGAACACTATCTCAATGAGGCGCTCGGCATGGAAACGGATGGCCGGGGAAACTTTGTTGCAGACAAAGAGAAGTATCAAACGTCAATCCCTAAGGTCTACGCCGCGGCCGATTGTCGAAGAGGTCAGGACCTGGTAGTTCGAGCCATCAATGAAGGCAGAGAAGTAGCACGCGCTATTGATATCGATCTGATGGGCTCAAGCCAACTACCGGCTTAATAGTAGTAAATTGACCCTCTGAGCCCATCAATAACATGAGAAGCTCAGAGCGCTTGCTGCCTAATTGCAAAGAGATGTCTACATGATCTGTACGTTGCTCCATGACATCAAGATGATGGGTTAAGCAGCGGGCCGTAGAATTTCCGTGATGCTGATTGAGTCGTCTATTGCCTTATCAGCGTTCGATTAGTGCCCTATTTGCTCGACAGAAGCTCTGTTGCGTTGACGGTAGCCAACATTGCTTGTTTGCTCACGCCTTCAACAATTTCCGCGTGACCTAAGCGACGTAACAGAATTAACTTTAAGCCTTCGTCCGTGACTTTCTTATCCCGATACATAATATTCAGAAATTCGACGCCAGAAGCCTCAGGCGGAACAGTGGGCAGGCCGGACGCAGCGATCAAATCTTTGAGTCGAAGCGCGTCTTCGTGCTCGCACATGCCTAATCGCACAGACAAATCAGCGGCCATTACCATGCCAGCTGCCACAGCCTCTCCGTGAAGCCAGTTACCATATCCCATGCTGTTTTCAATCGCATGCCCGAAGGTATGACCAAAATTGAGCAGCGCCCTGACGCCCATCTCCTTTTCATCCTGAGAAACGATGTCGGCCTTAATTTGACAATTTCTCTTCAGTGCAAAGGTCAGTTTGGAAATGTTGAGCGACAATATTTCGGAAATGTTTTCTTCAAGCCAACAAAAATCGTCGAAACTGGCCATCGCACCATGCTTGATAACTTCCGCCAAGCCGGCACGAAGCTCGCGCTCTGGCAGAGACGAAAGAAGCTCTGGATCTATGATCACGGCTTTAGGCTGGTGGAAGGCGCCAATCATGTTCTTGCCAAGCGGATGATTCACCGCTGTTTTTCCCCCAACAGAGGAATCGACATGGGAGAGTACCGTGGTAGGAATCTGAATGAAGGACACACCACGCTGATAACATGCCGCTGCAAAGCCCGTCATATCTCCAACAACACCACCCCCTAACGCCAGTAATGTCACCCCCCGATTAGCATTCATCTCGATTAAACGGGTAAAAATAAGATTAAGCGTATCGAGCGTTTTGTATTGCTCACCGTCTGGTAGCGCTATCGCGTCAACTTGGTAACCAGATAAGTGGGCTAGCACCCGGTCCAGATACAGCGGTGCAATCGTCTCGTTTGTGACAATAAGCACCTGTTTGCCTGCGATATGTCGTCGAAGCAAGTCCCCATCACCTAGCAACCCCCCGCCAATAAATATCGAGTAGGAGTCCACTCCAAGATCTAAATTAACTGTTTCCAACTTCTATGCCTTGATGTAGTTTTCTTGCTCAAGCTTACGAATAATTGAATTCACAACCTTTCGGCTATTACTATCACCCAGAGTGATTCTAATATCTGCGAGTTCCTGGTAGATGGGATCCCGCTCCGCCTTCAAACGTGTGAGTATCTCTCTCGGATCGCCTTGTTGTAGCAGTGGTCGTTTCTTGTCTTTCTCTGTTCGTTTTATCTGCATCTCAACCGTCGTCTCGAGTGAAACCACCACACCTCGGGAACCAATGAATCGCCGATTTTCGAGTTTCAGAATAGACCCTCCACCGGTTGCCAGCAACACCTTTGATTGCTGCGTCAGATCGTCAAGCACGTTAGTCTCGCGAGTCCTAAAACCTTCCTCCCCTTCAACATCAAATATCCAGGCAATGTTAGCACCCGCTCTGCGCTCCACTTCCTCATCGGTATCGATAAATTGCAAGCCGAGCTCTTTTGCCAACATTTTACCAATCGTTGTTTTACCCACCCCCATGGGACCAATCAGAAAAACATTCTGATTGCTGTAGAGATTGTTGTTGGAGTTCAATAGAGGATAGCTCCGGAGAATAAAATTAAAATTGCAGAACGAACGCAGTCGTATCTCTTCAGGAATCCCCTAATTGTTGTTTCAGGGATCTTCAACAAGCTCTCCGGACCACCGGGCTTAACGGCTTCTCAGAGAGTCTTCTATTATCCGAGGCGTAATAAATATCAACAACTCAGACTTTTGAACCTGGTCCACATTCCGCTTGAACAATCGCCCGACGTAGGGGATATCGCCCAAAAGTGGCGTCTTGGTGATAGACCGGGTTGTATTTGTATTGTACACCCCTCCGAGCACAATTGTTTCGCCGTTGTTAACCAGCACCTGAGTCACAATATTATTAGTATCAATAGATAAACCACCGGCGGTAACAGCACCTACCGTGTCTTGCTTAACATCCAGCTTCATAATGATTCTGTCGTCTGGTGTAATCTGTGGCTTTACCGTCAACTTCAGCTCAACTTCTTTAAATGAAGTTGTCGTACCGCTTGCACCACCCAACCCTTCACCACCGGTTGCTGATTCGTAGGGAATTTCCTGCCCAGAAGAGATGCTGGCTTCCTGCTTATCAGCGGTAATCACTTTGGGTCGACCAATCACTTCAGCTTCACCGAGGCTCTCCAAAGCTGAAATCTCAAGATCCAGCAAATAGCTGCCGCTGACAACGCCTATTGCAAAACTGCTTGCACCCTGTCCCTGGGCGCCGAGATCAACGACAAGATGATCCGGGCTTGTGAATGCCAGCGAGCCATCTTCACTCGGCATACGAATTTCATTAACCGTTTCGAGCGAACCACCAGCAAATGTGCTGGATTCACCGTTGTCATAGGAACCCGTTCCAATACCACCCCACCTGACGCCGATAGACTCGGAGACATTAGAACTTGCCGAGACAATTCTGGCTTCAATCAGCACCTGACGGACAGGCACATCAAGTTTATCCAGAACAGCTCTGAACTCAGCGATCTTATCAGCGGTTTCCGTCAAGATGATTGAATTTGTTCTTTCGTCGACGATTACGCTTCCTCTATTCGAGATCACACCCTTGCTGCGCGCTGACGAACCATCTTCTTGCGAACGATTTGCCGCGCCTTGGAAAAGTGCAAAAATTTCAGAAGCACTGGCATACCTTATCTCGATAAACTCGGTTCGCAGCGGCGCCAGCTCAGAGATTTGCTGACGAGACTCAAGCTCTTGCTTTTCACGGGCCTGCAACTCTGCCGCGGGTCCAACCATTAGCACATTACCAATTTCACGCTTATCAAGACCCTTGGTCTTCATAATAATATCGAGCGCCTGGTCCCACGGAACATTTTTGAGACGCAAAGTAATTCTTCCCGCCACCGTATCACTCGCAACTAGATTGAAATCAGTAAAATCAGCAATCAACTGAAGTACCGCGCGCATTTCGACATCCTGAAAATTCAGAGACAGTTTTTCCCCACGGTATCTGAATGCTTGATCTCTTGTAGACTCAAGCTCCGCGCCAGTGACAGGTTTCACTTCAAGAGTGAACATATCATCGGTCTGATAAGCCAAGTAGTCGTAGTCACCCGTGGGTTCCACTAGCAATACTGTATTTTGAGCTTCTGGCAGCGAATCTATACTTAGGACTGGTGTCGCAAAATCCGTGACATCTAACCGTCGTTGTAATTGTTCCGGAATCAGCGTTTCTTTAAACTCGACACGTATTTTTCCGCCATCATAAGAAATGTCAACATCAACACTAGGGTCTGACAACTGAACAATAACGCGCCCTTCTCCCCTCTCCCCTCGTCTGAAATCGACATCTTCTACTCTTGACGTTCCGCCGGGTGCATATCCCGAGTCCATGGGTTGCTCAAGATCGTTAACCAAGCCATTACTACTTTCAGCATCGAAACTACCTGAGTCCTGTTTCCCAACAAGTACATAAAGGGAGCGACCTTCGATTCGAGTTGAATAAGCAACGAGCTCGCCCAAAGCGACGATAACGCGTGTTCTGTCACCCGCTTCTATCACCGTGACACTTCGAGCGTTACCCGTACCCAGTGAATGATATTTTGACGCTAGCCCACTCGTCACATTGTCGAGATCAAGGGCGATTCGGGCCGGTTGTTCGATGGTATATCCGGTTGGCGCAGGCGGGCGGCCATCGAACATCATACGAATTTCAGTTTTATCACCAGGCAAAGCAGAAAACTCAATGTCACTCATTCGAGCAGCAGTGGCATTCATTACAAAACCAACCAGAAAAAATAGTGAAAGCCCTAGCGTTTTAATAAATTTAGCGTGGGCTCCGACGCTTTCTTTGCGGTATTTTTCTGCAATCACTTTCTGATTAACCGTGAATGCCATGAATTGCTCCCAATATATTCTTTTCGTTGTTGATAACTAGCGCAGTGAACTACTCAACAACACTTTTTAACTCGATAGTTCGTGGTCTTTTCAACCAGCCACCACCACCATCACTCACAATTTCGATAATATCTATTCTAGTATCGTTGATACTTTTAACCTGCCCCCACGAGGTCCCCATAAAATCTCCGATTTGTACCCGGTGAACACCAGCGTCTGCGTCTTCAATTAACGCCCAGGTTGCACCAGCTTGCTCCAGAGAACCAACCATCACCAAAGAGGCTAGATTAAATCGCTCGAGGTATTGTTTTACATGGTCGACGGGTGGTTTCACGCCACTATTAACTTGCTGTTCTTCCGTCAATACTGGGATCACAACTGGCGGCTCAAACGGACTCCGCAGGTTTGCCGAACCATAAGTAAATGGTTGGTAGGGTTCAAACTCTGGCAATGGTGCTATCTGACCACTGGGTTCGTTTTCAACCTCAGTCATAAACGACCGAATATCGGCATACTGATCATTAGTACCGCAGGCACTCAAAAGCAACGATGCACCTGCCCACGCAAGAAACCGAATCACTACTGTCGTAATACCCCGTTTCATCTTACGCCTGCCTAACCCCGCTCATCATTGTAGCGATAGGTTTTAGCGGTAATACTCATTTGAATGAGCCCCCCGGTGACTTCAATATTTCGCTGCGCGTTCCTCGACCGCACGGGTGACATGCTAAAATCGTGTAACGTCACAATGCGTGACAAATCAGCAACATCACTAACAAAGGACCCGAGATCGTGATAACTCCCCGATACAATGATCTTGATGGGTTTTTCTATGTAAAACTCGTGCTGTTCTTCCGGTTGAAGATCAATGCTGGTGAACGATAAGCCATTCCTCAAACCCACCAGCGTGATATCTTCGATCAAACCCGGGATTTCTGTGTCGCTGGGCAGCTGTCTGAGAATGGCTTCGAAGGATTTTTCCATCTCGAGTTGTTGCTGACGGTAAGCCTCTAAATGTTCAGCTTCAAAATATTTCTGACGATAATCACCACGAAGCGCGCTTTCCTGAGCTTTAGTCTTTGCCAACGCTGTTTGTAAATTTGTGACATGGACAAAATATCCGGCCGTCAAAGCACCAACAAACGCCAACACCCACATAATCAGCTTGACCGCCAACGGCCAGGATCCAACGTTATTTAGATCATTGAGCTGATCCATGTCGAAATTCTTTAAACTATCGACTACGTCTTCTAAAGCCATGGCTAGTTAGCCCCCTTGATTGCTGGCGTGTCTTGTTTTACCGACAATTCAAAGCTGCTTGCCTGCGGACCGAACGTTGGTGCCGCATTAATTTGTGTCACATTAGGCCTGGTGAACCAGTCCGATTCCTGAAAATTTCGCAACTGACTTGAAATCCGGTTGTTTGATTCGGCGATACCGGAGATCTGGATGTTTTTATCGGTTACGGTAATTTCAGTGTAGAAAACCCGCTCCGCAAGCCTGCGCGCCAACTCATCAAACATTCGCACAATGACTGGCCGGTTACCCTGCAGCTCCTGAATAACCTGCATTCTGGACAGCAATTCGTTGCGTTTCTGCCGGAGGAGCTTAATCTCTTCGATTTGCCCCTCTAGCACCTTGATTTCTTTATCAAGGAAAGTATTTCTCGCCAACTGCGCATCTATTGAACCCTTGTAGAAACGATCAGCCGCAAAAATCAGGATCCCGGCGAAAACGACAATTCCGACCAGCACATTCAAAAACTCTCTTTTCTTCTCTTCCCGCAGCGCTTCACGCCAGGGGAGCAGGTTGATTTTTATGTCAGCCATCGACCGCCATCCTTGCTGTCCCTTCAACGCCACTCATAGAATCCATCGTTGCCAAGATCACATTTCCACTCATCAGTCGAAACTCCTCAAGGCCAGACCACACGCAATCATTAATGCTGGCGCATCATTGGTTAAGGAAACCTCGTTAACCTTTGAGGAAAGAGACATGTTTACGAACGGATTCGCCATCGATGTCGGCGTGCCTAATTTTGCAGCAACCATATCCGCCAGACCTTCGATTGAAGCTGTACCTCCGGCGAGAATTATGTGGTCAACATCATCGTAGGCGCTGGAAGAGTAGAAAAACTGGAGTGATCGAGTGACTTGCTGTACGACAGCTTCCTTAAACGGTTGTAATACTTCCGTTTCGTAATCATCGGGCAAACCACCCTGCTTTTTGGCAAGACCTGCTTCCTCGACCGACAGACTATATCGTCGCTGAATTTCCTCCGTCAGTTGCTTGCCCCCGAACAGCTGTTCTCGAGTGTATGGTGTGCTCGAGTCAGTCAATACACTCAGTGTGGTCATCGTCGCGCCAATATCGATGATCGCGATAATCTGATCGTCGCCATCTTCCGCTGTAAATTGTTCGCGTACGAGATTGAATGCTCGCTGCATACAGTGCGCTTCAATATCAACAACTTTAGCCTTGAGACCACCAAGCTCTAGTGCGGCCTGCCGCATTTCAACATTTTCTCTTCGACACGCGGCCAGCAGGACTTCTACTTGTTCCTCGCTCCTAGGTGATAGCCCCTGAATCTCAAAGTCCAAAGCGACTTCATCAAGCGGGTACGGGATATACTGGTCTGCTTCGACTTGCAGTTGGCTCTCGGTTTCGTCTTCAGTGAGCGCCGCAGGCATTTCAATCGTCTTGGTAATAACAGCAGAGCCGGCAACAGCAACAGCCGCTTGCTTGACCTTCGTCTTCGATCGATCGACTAAACGCGCTATCGCTTCACCAACGCCCTCGACGTCACTGATATTTTTCTCTATCACCGCATTTTCTGGCAAAGGTTCTACGCTGTAACTTTCAACCCGATATTCAGTGCCCGATCGACTAAGCTCCAATAGCTTGACCGATGTAGAGCTGATATCTAGCCCGAGCATCGAATTCGGCCCTTTGTTCAAAAACCCAAACACAGTAAATTCCTATCTAGTACGCGTACTTACGGTCGATACATGCAATAACACATTAGATAACACTCTTAAATTTATCGCAAACAAAGAAAAGTAAGTAAAAACGCATAACTGCTCATTTACTGGAGAATTATGGCTGTCAAAAGGAGGAAATTTGAATTGGAATTTTGGCATTGTATGTCTGTTTTCGATTGACTTGACTCCACTTTCGCGCAAAAAAAGCTCTATAATTGCCTTCCATATTCCCAATCCGGTTTACTAATTCATTATGCGGCTACTCGCCAGCTTGATTCTATGGTTCGCCCTGACGCTTGTGTGTGGCACAGGCCTGGTTCTGTCTGGGATGTATCTTTATCTGAACCCGCAAATTCCGGATGCAGCGCAATTTAAGAACGTCAAATTTAAGGCCCCGCTGCGAATTTATTCCGCCGACAACAAACTGATTCAGGAGTTTGGCGAGCGTCTGTCGCCGGTCACGTTTGAGGAAATTCCACCTCTATTTATCAAAGCCTTGCTAGACACTGAAGACAAAAGATATTTCGAACACAGCGGCGTCGACATCATTACCCTGGCTAACGCCAGTTGGCAACTTATCCGTAACAAAGGATCGATTCGTACCGGCGCGTCCACAATCACAATGCAATTGGTCAAGAACATCTCCGGGGAAACAGAAGTCAGATTTACACGAAAGTTTAAGGAGATGTTATTAGCATTAAAGCTGGAAAGAGAGCTAAGCAAACAAGAGATTCTCACCCTATATCTCAACATCATCCCGTTCGGGAAACATGCGTTTGGTATCAAAGCTGCTGCGCAGACTTACTATGGTCAGAATCCCGAAAAACTCAACCTCGCACAATTGGCTATGTTGGCGGGCATTCCTCAGGCACCTGAAGCCGGGAATCCGATCAACGGGCCGCGTCGGGCTATCGACCGAAGAAACCTTATTCTTTCGCGCATGCTGGAACAGAGAAGTATTACAAAGGATCAATACGATGAAGCCCGAGCTGCACCCATAACCGCGAGCGTTTACGGAAGAGACATCGATCTCCCCGCGTTATACATAGCGGAAATGGTACGTAAGCAATTACTAACTGATTATGGCCGCGGCGCATACAGTCAAGGGCTTATCGTCCACACAACGATCGATAGCAAGAAACAGCTCGCCGCTGAAGCAGCAATTACCAAAAAACTGAACGAATATGATCGTAGGCATGGCTATCGAGGGCCAGAGTATAAAAGTATTCAGGGAACCAGCGAATATCTGGCAGCACCGGAATATGGCTACCCCGCCAACTGGGTAAAAACGCTGGAGAATGCCAAGATACTGGGTAACCAACATCCCGCCATCGTACTCTCAGCCGGTGAACAATCAATCAGGGTGCTAAACAAAACGCTTGAAGTCATTGAGATAGACTGGAACGGCATCAGTTGGGCACGACCTTACATCGACGTTGACACGCGGGGCCCCCGTCCAAAGCTTGCGTCAGATGTTGTCGGCACGGGTGATTTGATCCGTATTGACAGAAGAGACGACAATTCATGGTCACTCGGCCAGGTACCTGCGATACAAGCGGCACTGGTTGCGCTGAATCCTGCAGACGGAGCCATAAAATCGATGGTCGGTGGCTATCACTTCACAGCGCAACAATACAATCATGCAACCCAGGCAAGACGGCAGCCCGGCTCTAACTTCAAACCATTCTTTTATGCCGGCGCAATCGAATCCGGTCATACGGCCGCAACAATTTACAATGATGCGCCCGTCGTTTTGCCCGGTGGCGATCTTGAACAAGTTTACCGCCCTTCAAACTGGAAAGATGAGTTTGAGGGAGATCTTCGACTAAGACAGGCGTTATACAAATCTAAAAATCTCGTTTCTCTCAGGGTCATTCTTGCTCTCGGCGCGCAAAAAGCGATTGATTATGTCTCGCGCTTTGGTTTCGACACCTCAACTTTTCCTGTGAATGTCCAGCTTGCGTTTGGCGGCGGCACTATAGCTCTGACGCCACTGGAGGTCGCTACCGGTTACGCCTCGTTTGCTAACGGCGGCTACAAAGTCGCCCCTTACCTAATATCAAAAATCGAATCAATTAACGGCGATGTTGAATTCACAGCTAAACCGCCGACGGCATGCGGAGAACATTGCGAGGAAGGCCAGTTGGCGGCCAAGCGAATCATCGAGCCACGTGTCGCTTATATTATGGATAGTATTCTGCAAGACGTTATGCGCAAAGGCACTGGCACCAAGGCTACCAGGGAGTTGAAAAGAACGGATATCAGGGGAAAAACAGGCACCACCAACGATGCTGACATATGGTTTTCCGGTTACACGCCTGATCTGGTCGCAACCACCTGGGCAGGATACGACAACAATGGATCCGTTGGCTCTCGAGAATTTGGCTCGACAACGCCCATTGAAAGCTGGATTGAATTCATGAGGGTAGCGCTACCACCGGAAAACGAAACATCTGCCCTTGCTCAGCCCAACGGCCTCGTCACTGTTCGAATAGACCCGCTGACGGGGCTACGTGCAGCGCAGGATGACCGTGAAGCCATTTTTGAAATTTTCAGGGAAGAGTATGCGCCAGCACCCAAGCTGGCGCAGAAAGAGGACGAGAAAGAAAACACGCTCCAACAGATCTTCTAACCCGCGCCGCTACTGGACCGGGCCACTAGCAAAACTGAAACACAGCACGCAAGGGTTAGTCGTAACTCGGAATCGTGTTCTTCCTGGCTACGCCAGAGTCAATAGCAGCTTGAGCCACGGCAGTGGCTACTGCTTTCAACAGTCTCGGATCGAGCGGTTTTGGAATAATGTATTCGGCACCAAATTCTAAACTGGTCACGTCCGGGTAAGCAGCCAACACCTCAGCTGGAACCGGTTCCTTGGCCAATCCTCTGATGGCGTGTACCGCGGCCATCTTCATCTCTTCATTTATTTCAGAAGCATGAACATCGAGTGCACCTCTGAATATAAAGGGGAAACAAAGGACATTGTTGACCTGATTTGGATAGTCTGAACGTCCCGTTGCCATGATGACATCATCTCGAACCTCTGCAGCCCTGTCAGGAGAGATCTCCGGATCTGGATTCGCCATGGCAAATACAACGGGGTTAGAACTCATGTTCTTTAGGCTCTGTTCATCAAGCAGATTTGCGCCCGAGACGCCAATGAACACATCAGCATCTTCACAAGCTTCCGCTAGCGTTCGCTTGTTTGTCGTCTGCACAAATTTCGCTTTTTCAGCTGTTAGACCTTCTCGCTCAGAATGAATAATACCCTTGGAGTCAACCATATATATATTGTCTTGGTTGAGTCCGAGTTCGAGCAACAAATTCATGATCGCAGTCGCAGCTGCCCCAGCACCCAGGCATACCAGTTTAGCATCCTCGATATTCTTGCCGCGTAACTCAAGCGCATTAAGAAGCCCAGCTGCAGTAACGATAGCAGTACCGTGTTGATCATCATGAAAAACCGGAATATCCAGCATGTCTTTCAAACGTCGCTCAATCTCAAAACAGTGCGGAGCAGCAATATCTTCGAGATTAATGCCACCAAAAGTCGGCGCAATATTTGAAACAACGGTAATGAATTCTTCCACGTCCTGAGTCGTCACCTCGATATCGAAACAATCGACATTAGCGAACCGCTTAAAAAGAAGCGCCTTACCCTCCATGACCGGTTTACTCGCAAGCGCGCCCAGATTGCCAAGACCCAAAATCGCTGTACCGTTACTAATCACGCCGACCAGATTACCTTTGGAAGTATAGTCATAGGCTAATGCCGGATCACGGCCGATTTCTTTTACGGGCTCTCCAACACCGGGAGAATAGGCAAGTGCAAGATCATCGGCATTTTCAGTCGCAGTTGTCAGTGATAGTGCAATTTTTCCGGGGGTCGGTTTTGAGTGGTACCGAAGGGCTCGCTCCCTCATTGTATTCCCGTCAGACATGTTTAACTCCAGGGGTAAGTTGATTTTTGTACTTGCTGTTTGGGGTTTGACCCCGAAAACCGACATAAAAAAGGGCGCCAATGGCGCCCTTCAACAATATTGCTTCTATTACTCTTGCGCGATGAGACGCGACTATTTGCTACCTCTGGCGCCGAAACGCTTGTTGAATCGATCAATTCGACCAGCGGTATCGAGAATCTTCTGCTTACCGGTATAAAACGGGTGGCACTGTGAACAAACATCCAAATGGATATCTTCACAAACTGTCGAACGAGTTGAAATCACATTGCCGCAGCTACAGGTGGCAGTAATTTCTTCGTATTTTGGGTGTGTATCTGCTTTCATTGTTCTGAACCTGACTTTGCGGGCCCCGAATGATACCAGAGACGATTCTAATATCAAGCATCAATCTAGCGAACAAAAGAACAGTCAACATTCCTTTGAACACAACCGTTGTAAAAGCTCCATCGTCACGTGTAAAAAGGCATAATACTCCCGTAGCCGACTAACTTTCTCCGAAAATCGTGACTGAAACAGTCTATCTCGAAGTCGCTCTTCCGACACCGGTGCGACAAACCTTTACCTATTCAGCCGCATCTGAACTGGGGCCTTTTCCTGTGGGTATTCGGGTACTCGTGCCTTTTGGTAGAAGGACGATGATTGGAATTGTCCTAAACACTGCCAGCGAAACCACCTACCCCGCAGAAAAATTGAAATCGATTGGCAATAAACTGGATTCAACGCCGATCATCAGTCCGATTTTGATCAGATTATGTCTCTGGGCTTCAGACTATTATCATCATCCGATCGGCGAAGTCTTTTCCACAGCACTTCCAACACTTCTTCGAACCGGAAAGTCAGCGAGTCAACAACTTAGGGTTTTGAAGTTAACGGCTGGAACAACGACGGTAGAGACGGCCATTGCGGCACTCACGCGCGCACCCCGACAAAGAAGCTTGCTTCAACTTATCGCAGAACGTGATGATGGTGTCACTGCAACTGAACTATCTGAACTAGAATACAAGCGGTCAGTAGTAGATGCACTGATTGCCCGCGAGCTAGTGTCATGGCATACGCGTGATCTGACCTTGAGCCCTTTTTCTTCTACTGGAAGAATCAGCAAACCAGCACCGTTTAGCTTAAGTGATGAACAACGGGCCGCAACAATTTGCGTGGAGCAGAATGCGACCCGCACGACCCTGCTTTACGGCGTCACAGGTAGTGGCAAAACCGAAGTGTACTTGCAGTCAATTAGTCGATTGTTGCACGAGGGACGACAGGCTCTGGTATTAGTACCAGAGATAGGATTAACACCCCAGACTATTAATCGATTCAAGACCCGCTTTAATGTGCCTGTTGTTTCCCTCCACTCTGGTATGACGGATCTTGAACGACTGAACGCCTATCGTGCGGCAGCGACCGGACACGCGGGCATTGTCATTGGCACACGCTCAGCGATTTTTACGCCTCTTCTTAATCCCGGCATAATCATCGTGGACGAAGAACACGATGCCTCTTTCAAACAGCAAACCGGTTTCAAATACAGCGCTAGGGATCTTGCAGTGCTTCGAGGCCAATGGGAGAGAATCCCAACCGTACTCGGATCGGCAACACCATCATTAGAAAGCTACCACAATGCACAAACGAAAAAATATGCGCTCGCTGAGCTGACCGAACGTGCCGGAGAAGCTCGCCCAGCAAGCTTTGACATTCTGAACATTCGAAAAGCAGACCTGAAAGAAGGGCTATCCTCGGCCTTGGTTAACACGATGAGGACACATTTGTCCGCTGGAAATCAGGTACTGGTTTTCATAAACCGGCGGGGTTACTCACCGGTATTGCTGTGTCATGAGTGCGGCTGGATTGCACAGTGCACTCGGTGTGATGCCCGCCTTACGGTACATTTTAATAGTTTACGATGCCATCACTGCTCATCAACTGCAAAAATTCCCAGAGCCTGTCCGGATTGCAATTCGTCTCAACTTGTCCCTCTTGGCGCCGGCACCCAGAGACTGGAACAAGTGCTGAATGATTTATTTCCAGACACAAAAGTTATTAGAGTCGACCGCGACTCTACCCGTCAGAAGGGTTCAATGGAAAAAGTGGTTTCAGAGGTAACCGAAGGCGGTGCTGCGATCCTTGTCGGCACACAATTGCTCGCCAAAGGCCACCACTTTCCCTCGGTCACACTCGTTGCAATACCTGATATGGATGCTGGCTTTTATAGTTCGGATTACAAAGCAATTGAGAAGATGGGACAGCTTCTTTTACAGGTTGGTGGTCGGGCCGGTAGAGAAGAAAAACCTGGCACCATTTGCCTACAAACCCACTTCCCTAACGAACCTGTCTTACGCTCCCTGATTGAGGAGGGATACACTAGTTTTGCGGAACACTTACTGGCCGATCGACTTGAGAATGAACTGCCGCCTTATCATTTTCAGGCTATGATACGCGCAGAAGCCGTCAATCGAGACGAAGCGATGAAATTTCTTGGCGACCTCGCCAAGACCTTACCTCACTTCCCCTCAACTTTAGCGTTAGGCCCCATCCCCTCTCAAATGGAGAAAAAAGCCGGCAAGTTCCGGGCCCAGCTGCTACTTTCGTCCATTCATCGAAAATCACTCCATCAGCTGATATCGAACTGCATAGCACTCATCACAGATGCACCGCCCAACCGGAGGGTGCGTTGGAGCATAGACGTTGACCCTATCGACACAATCTAACCATAATTCGAGCAGCCGACTTACGCTAAACATCGCCAGTCCGCGGCCGTTTAGTGTTAAACTCCATCCCTCATCGTCAGGTAAACCAACGCCCGAGGCCGGAAGATAAACGAGTAATGACGAAGGATTTCGCCAAAAGTCGAAAGCAAAACGACGCTTCAAAATCGAGTCTCCCAGGATGGGTCTGGTTTGTTGTTGGACTCTCGCTAGGCGTGTTTGGGTCATTCGTTTTTTACGTTTCACAAGTTGTGCCTGTTGATGCAGAAGTCGCTGAACTTCTCGATCAACCAAAACCAAATACCAGTACCGCCAGAAACAAAGTCGAAGACCTAAAGTGGGAATTTCATGAGATTTTCCCCAAGTCTGTCGTCCCAATCATCGAAGAGTACGGTCCCGATGGCACCAAACAGCAGGCGACAACCCCCGTAAGCTACCTCCTCCAGGCAGGTTCGTTTCGTCAAGCCAAGGATGCCGATAAGCTGAGGGGTGAATTGATTCTTATTGGACTTGAGCCGCAAGTTAAGAAAATCCGCAAAGACAATGAACTCTGGCACCGTGTTGTCATAGGTCCCCTTGATACAGAAATTGAGCTCACCCGCACCAGGAACAGACTAGCAGAGGCTTCAATCGAATCAATCGCGCTTAAAGTAAACTAGCGCGCAACTTGAAAATGACACTTCAAACCCCATTTTATTCACTCATCAAAAACAAGAGATCACAACACTTTGGAACAGTTTAGAGGCACAACCATACTTTCAGTTCGTCGCGGAAATTCAGTCGTGATCGGCGGTGACGGGCAGGTCACCATGGGCAACACCGTCATGAAAGGTAATGCTAGGAAAGTAAGACGCCTTTACAAAGATCAGATCATCGCGGGTTTTGCAGGTGGTACGGCAGATGCCTTCACCCTCTTCGAACGTTTTGAAGCACAGTTAGAAAAGCATCAAGGACATCTTGTCCGTGCCGCGGTAGAGCTCGCCAAAGACTGGCGAACTGACAGGGCGCTGCGGCGCTTGGAAGCGCTGCTCACCGTAGCCGACAAAGATGCCTCTCTTGTGATCACCGGAAATGGCGATGTCATTGAGCCCGAAGACGGCATCATGGCAATCGGATCTGGAGGGCCCTTCGCCCAGGCAGCAGCAAAAGCATTGCTGGACGCTTCTGATCTTTCAGCGCGTGATATTGTCGAAAAAGGGCTAACGATCGCCGCTGATATCTGTATCTACACCAATCATAATCGCACGATTGAAGAGATAAATTTCTCCGACGTCTAAACGCTGACCTCTTGGTTATTATTGGCGAACGATCAATCGTTGCTTTTAGGCACATTCCTGCGTCTCATCGTAGATCGAAAAAACATCAATACGAAACTGGCGAGTCGTGCGCAGCGGTGGTGTTATGGGTTAGAATGATCCCAGCGTGTTACTGCAACACCTCTCAGTAATAATCTGTTCGATTTCGGGCCAACGCTCAAGCAAGCCTCCCGCACTTTGCCATTTTTAACTGAACGACTAAGCTGTGACGTGTGCAACCTTCCCCAAATTTTTGTAAGAGTAAAAACATGTCAAAGATGACACCCCGCGAGATTGTCCACGAACTGGACAAGCACATCATCGGTCAAAACGGAGCCAAGCGAGCGGTTGCTATTGCGCTACGAAACAGATGGCGTCGATTACAACTGGATGAAGACCTCAGAGCCGAAATTTCTCCAAAAAATATCCTCATGATCGGACCCACCGGCGTGGGTAAAACAGAAATTGCCCGGCGACTGGCGAAACTTGCTTCAGCCCCTTTCATCAAGGTAGAAGCGACCAAGTTTACCGAAGTTGGCTACGTCGGCCGAGATGTCGAGTCCATTATCAGAGATCTGGTTGAGGTGGCGATAAAATTACGTCGTGATGAAACCATGAAAATCATGAACGATCGTGCCATCGACGCCGCAGAAGAGAGAATACTCGATGCGTTGCTCACACCGGCACGAACCGACGACCCGGCAGAAAATAAAAACACCGCCACTCGACAACTCTTTAGAAAAAAACTGCGTGAGGGTGAGCTTGATGACAAGGAAATAGAGCTTGAAGTCAGTGCAGCCTCCGTAGGTGTTGAGATCATGGCGCCGCCGGGCATGGAGGAAATGACAAGCCAACTTCAGAACATGTTTTCTAATATGTCTCCCGGCAAAACAAAGACTAAAACACTCAAAGTGAAAGATGCGCTTAAGCAAGCAACTGAGGACGAAGCGGCAAAACTGATTAATGAAGATGAATTGAAAAGTAGCGCGGTTGAAGCGGTAGAACAGACCGGCATTGTTTTTATTGATGAAATTGACAAGGTTGCCAAAGGCGCTGATCGCGGCGGAGCCGATGTTTCCCGGGAGGGTGTACAGCGAGACCTGTTACCTCTCATCGAAGGTTGTACCGTTTCGACAAAATACGGCATGATTAAGACCGATCACATCCTGTTTATCGCATCGGGCGCTTTCCACTTGAGCAAACCTTCTGACCTGGTACCCGAACTTCAGGGGCGGTTACCTATTCGTGTCGAACTCTCGGCGCTCAGCGTGGATGACTTCAAAAGGATTCTTCGCGAGCCAGACGCCTCGCTTACAGAGCAATACCAGGCACTCCTACAAACCGAAGGTTTAGCGCTAACTTTCTCCGAAGATGCTATCACCCGCATTGCAGAAATTGCATGGCAGGTAAACGAGAAAACTGAAAACATTGGTGCGCGCAGACTGCATACTGTCATGGAGAGATTACTTGAAGAAATTTCGTTCGAAGGTAGTGAGAGCTGCAGTAACGATAACGGAATCGTCGCCATTGATGCCGGATATGTAAATACGCATCTGACCGATCTTGCAGACGACGAAGACTTAAGCCGATATATTTTGTAACAAAAGGTAAACACCATGGTACCTACCGACATAAAACTACATCAGGTTTCAGGCATTCTCGAAATCCTCTTCGAGGGCGGCGAGGTTTTTAACCTGTCAGCAGAGTATCTCAGAGTGTTCTCCCCCTCAGCTGAAGTCAAAGGCCATGGTCCTGGCCAGGAAGTTCTGCAACATGGAAAAAAGATGGTGAAGATTGCCAATCTAGAAGCACAAGGAAATTACGCCATCAAGATTACTTTTTCCGATGGCCATGACAGCGGAATTTACAGTTGGCAATATCTTTATGAGCTTGGCACGCAATTCGAATCAAACTGGTCGGCATATCTGGCACGACTAAGCGCGGCCAATAAGACTCGGCAACCTCAGTTTATTGCGGTTGGCTAGTCATTCTCCGCCGCAAAGACTCTGGTAAAACCGCCAGCATTGCTGGCAGAGCGACGAAGGTTGTAATCAGCAATATGCTGATCGCTAGTGACAACAAGACGCCGATTGACGCTGCGCCTTTATGCGGACTGAGTGATAGCGATGCAAAGGTGCCTATGGTGGTTAACCCACTAATCACAACCGCCCGGGAAGTACTTGAGGCAAGCGCATCTGACAGACTGCGACTCATTCTGAATCTGTGAATAACATGTACTCCCGTATCCACACCAAGTCCAAAGATCAGCGGCACGACCAATATATTAGCCATATTCAAGGTTAAACCCATCAATTGGGCTAACGCAAAGGTGAAAAGCACGGTGAGAGATAGAGGAAATATAACAAGTGCCGGTAATATCAACCCTCTAAAATAGACGACGAGTAGTGAAAATATCGCAAAAAATGCATAAATCACGGCCTCAATAAAGGATTCGACCACAACATTTCCAACGCCCCATTCCACAACAGATCTACCCGCGACATTTGGGGCGACATGTTGAACTTCAGTAATAAACCTGTCCGTTGCAGCCCTATTGTCTAACATGATTCCAGGCTGCACCCGGATCAAATAACCCCCACTTTCTGTCATCAGGTTTTTTTTCAAAACACTGGGCAGATCAGTCTCCGTGAAAGGTTTCGCTGACAAAAGCGCTTTCAGGTCCTCTAATTCCGTGGTTATCTGCTCGCGCAGCCCACGCTTCCCGTCATCCTGTAGCACACGCTTAACATCACCAGTTTCTACCTTTGTTGCATAGCGAATGAATTGATCAACAACTGGCACATTGGGAAATTTGCTCACATTGATGGTCTCATTGAAGTATTCAATGGCAACGCCTAATGCCAGCGCCTCTTCATTCGGCTCTTCCAGTGCGATCGTGTCGATAACAAGCAAAACGTCTTCCAACATAGACTGTTTATCCACCTGATGTGATGGAACAATATCGGATATCGAAAAAACATCACCCACCGTACTAAGCTTTTCCAAATCCTCCTTTAGCGCTAGAGATGCTGACAAATCGTTTGCGACAACGACAACGCTATAATCCGTAACAATTTTTCTTCGTTGCAATTCCAACAACGTTTGCATCCCCTCTGAGCTCTCGTCTCTTAAGGCCAGCACGCTATAGTCGAATTTCATGTCTTTAACGAGTATGGCCGAAACAGTCGTCAGCATTAAAAACAACAACAATATGGCTCTAGGTTTTAAACGATCAACTGACATATGGAGACGAACACCTGCTTTGTCGCCAAGTCCACCAAACAAACTAAACATAGCGGGCAATAAGGTGATTGACAGCAGGAAAGCAATCACCATGCCGCCAGCAGAGATCACGCCTAACTCGCCAAGCCCGTTATATGCCGTCGGTACAAACGATAGAAACCCTATCGCTGAAGTAAAAGTGCATAACAGTAGCGCCGGACCAATATCGACCGCTGCTCGCTCTACCGCACCGTGGTGGCCTACAGACATCCACTCGTCCCTCACCTTCAGTGAAAAGTGAATAGCAAAATCAATCCCCAGACCAAAAAACATGACGAGAAAAACTAAGGATAGTGTGTTGTAACTTCCCACAACCAACGTCGCATAGGCGGAAGTCAGCACAACTCCGACAAACAAAAGGACAAAAGTCGTCACGATAATCTGCCACGAACGAACGCCAACGCCTAAAATGATTGCGAGTAAAATAAGAGAGACGACCCCGGCCAAACCGACACCATCGAGTCCCGCTGAAATTTCTTCATGAGCAAGTGCAACCTCGCCCGTGAGCCTGACGTTGACGATTGAATCAACGTTAGATCCAGGGCCCGGGGCCAATGACAATTCGGCTATTCCTTCTCTTATTCGTCGGACGATCGCTTCATTGGGTAGGCTCTCGCCGAGATTTTGACGCCCTTTCAGTATAATCAACTGTACGTGCTCACCCGTCTTTTCTCGACGGCTTTCCGGTGTCGAGGGAGGAATTAGACGGGGGTAGGAAGCAAGCTCAGGGTCACCTTCTAACAAGCTGTGCAGCAGTGTGTCGAGCACGGGAGGCAACGCCATGCCCGGATAGGCACTTAGCTGGTCCGCCAGTATCATCACAATGTTCGAAAGGCTTTGATCTTCGGACAAACGCAGCAGGGTGCCATAGTTAAACTGAACACCTTGCAACCAGCTTTCAAGATCATCGATATTTAGAAAGTAGAGCCGATGTTCTGCCAGAAACGATTCCAAACCCGGCGTGCGTACAAACTCAAAATCGTCGGAATCTAACAGATCCCCAGCCAACGCTTGGGTAACCTGCTCAACGTCATGGTAATCATCACCGGAAACGACGATCACCGCCGTTTGCTGTGAGTCAGGAAATGCTCGTTTGTAACGCTCATTGTCCTGATACCAGCGAGTATCTGCCGAAGGTTTGATCAATTTGCCAAGATCAGAGTCTATCCTTGTGAACAAACTCGAATAAACGCCTGCGGCAACCGTCAACAAACCAAGGATAAGCACAGTCACTCGCGCGTGCTGCTCGACTCGCCGTACTATTTTCCCAATGAATTTACCTATGACGACGATCACAAGCGTTTAGCCATGGTCAGTCAACCAAACCATCGTTTGATTGCTCAGCCAGGGCAATATACAAGCCTAATAGCTTTGCAACACATGTCTCATGGCGATATGCCTGAATAAAGTTGCGGTTTTTGTTTGCCAACAGCATCCGTTCCGACGAGTGATTTATCAAATAATCTAGCTTCAGGCTGAGATCTTTTGGATCGCCTGCCTTGAATTTGGCTCGATCATCCAGGGCAAATACATTCGCAGCACTGTCTATCGAATCGGAAACGAGTACCGCATTACCCATCGCCATCGCCTCGACCACAGACATACCCTCAAGTTCAATCATTCCACAGTGCACAAAAAGATCTGCGTCCCTATACCGCTTAAGCAGTTCATCGTTACTGACGGTCTCTACGGATGCTTTAATGCCTTTTTGGCTGATCAAAGCTTTTAATTTCGCCTCATTAGGTCCAGCACCAACCAGTTCCAGAGAAATCTTTTCACAGTGTTCTGACAGAGCGATCGCCTCTATCAATAATGCCTGCTGTTTTTCCCCGGACAACCGGCCAACAGATAACACACGAAACGTGTCGTCAGAACTATCATGTTCTGCAGACCTCATTGCTTGAAAAAACTCGTCTGGCACACCATTCGAAACAACTTCAACAGGTTTTTGAAGATTGCGTTTCAACAACTCATCTGCAGCAAACTGTGAAGGTGCGATCACCATGTCCGCCTTGTTGTAGATAAAATGTATGAACACTTTGTACAATAATTCTCGTAGCCAACGGAAATCGAGACCAAGATTAAGCAGAAGGTTCTCAGGTTGAACATGGAAAGAGCATATAACCGGCACCCCTAGACTTCGTGCCATCCTGATCGCGGCGTAACCAAGAAAGAAAGGGAACTGGACATGTAAGATGCCTGCTCCCGTGAGCGCCTGACGCATCTGCTCGCTTTTGGAACGCGCCAACAAAACCTTCATGCCGCGAATAATGCGATTAACCCCAGGAACAGACAACACTGGAAAGTAACATCTTTCCAACCTGCCCTGTCTGGAATCTACCTCATTGGTGTCGATTGAAGAGGATCGATGAGGCTCCACACCTTCAGCAGGACAAGAAAGAATTCTGAACCCATAACCCTGATTTCTCAGCGCATTGACAAACCTGCGAGACGAAACTACGGTACCATTGAAGGGCAAGTCCCAGGGATCGACGACAACACAAATCGGACCTAGATCGACCGCTGATTCAGGCGCGATGTTCTCCACCGCATTGTTCGCGTGACTGCTGTTTGACACTTTTTATCGCTACCTCACGGAATCAACAGGGCAAATCAGCCCGACATAATGTTCAACCATCACAGCATCTCCCGCAGGCATCGCGTCAACCATCAATGGCGTCTCCTGCGCTATCGCCGAAGCCAGACAATCAAGATTTTCTTTCACGATTAAAGGAACTCCATACTAGGGTCCACCAGTCGCGGCATTATCGACTTTTCTGGCGATTTCCCGCGCTGATTCAGCAATCGGCACAGCGACGGCATTTAGATACGGGTTCGCCCCATCGATTCTTCGCAGATGACTTTCAACCATTGCCGAACAGCGCCATGCCGCCGTTATCATGATTTATCCCCAGATTCTCGTCAATAGCATGCATTTTGAGGATACCTGCATCCCATTGAATGCGCCAACGCCCATTACCATGTAAAATGCTCCATTTGAGCCTAGTTCCAACCGGATGTACTTCAGATGAGTGACGAAACAACCCATTTTGGTCTAAAGCAAGTGCCCATCGCAGAGAAAGCGGGCAAAGTCGCGGAAGTATTTCATTCTGTCGCCGGAAATTATGATGTCATGAACGACCTCATGTCGCTGGGCACACACAGGATTATGAAACAGATCGCCGTGGAGATGACCGCCGTCGGACCTGGCGACCGAGTCATGGACTTGGCTGGCGGCACTGGCGACCTGACCGCAAAATTGTCCCGGATCGTAGGCGATGAAGGCGAAGTCATTCTGACCGATATAAATTACTCCATGCTAAGCGTCGGTCGAGACCTGCTACTTGATAAGGGTGTCATGGGAAATGTTTCGTTCCTTCAGGCTGATGCAGAAAACCTGCCCTGTCCTGACAATTACTTTGATGCAATCACTATCGCTTTTGGGCTACGTAACGTCACCAGAAAGGAGGCCGCACTAGCATCAATGCTACGAATCCTAAAACCGGGGGGGCGCCTAGTTGTTCTGGAATTTTCACATCCTGAGAACCCTCTATTGAGAACAGCGTATAACGCTTTCTCAAATCTATGGCCGGGCATCGGCAAGATGGTGACCGGAGACAAAGACAGTTACCAGTATCTTGTAGACTCGATCAAGGTCCACCCCGAGCAGGGCAAGCTAAAAGAGATGTTCGTCGATGCGGGCTACGTTAATTGCAAGTACCACAACCTGCTGAATGGCATTGTTGCCATCCACACGGGTAAGAAAATGTTCGAGAACGCCAGGCCCTGACCTATGCGATTCTTTCGAATGCTCAAAATCCTCGGGGTAATCACACGCAATCGACTTGACAGGTTGGTCGTAAAGAATGAGCGCACGCCACTCCCCGTCCGGGTCGTTCTGTTATTACTCAAAATATTTCCGGCGCCGAAAGAATCTCCCGCCAGCTCCTTACGTCGCTCACTAGAACAACTCGGTCCAATCTTCGTCAAGTTTGGCCAAATACTCTCTACCCGCAAGGATTTGTTTGATCCGGAAACCTCGGAAGAACTGGAGAAACTGCAGGACCAAGTACCTTCTTTCCCCTCCAATGAAGCAATCAGCATCATCGAACAGAGTCTGGAAGATACCATCGACAATCTATTCAGCACGTTCGAGGCTGAGCCACTCGCCTCGGCTTCGGTTGCACAGGTCCATGCCGCCGTATTGCAAACTGGAGAGTCTGTTGTTGTCAAAGTGATTCGTCCTGGCATCGATCGCGTTATTCGCGAGGACCTGCGAGTGATGCACCTTATCGCTCGCTGGCTCGAAAACTTGTCGGAGGACGGCAAGCGGTTGCATCCCATAGACATCGTAAAGGATTACGAACGAACGATTCTCGATGAGCTCGATTTGAACCTTGAAGCAGCGAATGGGGTAAAACTGAAAAAGAACTGGGACCATTCCGGCAAGCTTTACGTGCCCAAAGTCTACTGGGACTTCACCCGAACCAACATTCTGGTGCTTGAGCGGATCTATGGCATCGGTGCAGCCAATGTTCAGGACTTGAAAGACCAGAACGTGGACATGAAAAAACTTGCTCACCTTGGCGTCGAAATCTTTTTCACCCAGGTCTTTGAGCAAAATTTCTTTCACGCCGATATGCACCCGGGGAACGTCTTCATAGACGCAAATGACCCCGCAAACCCCTCCTATATCGCACTTGATTGCGCGATCATGGGTTCTTTGACCGAAGAGGATAAAAACTATCTGGCCAAAAACTTGCTGGCCTTCTTCAACCAGGACTATCTGGAGTCAGCGCGCCTTCACGTCGAAAGCGGTTGGGTACCCCCGGATACAGACATCCATGAATTCGAAGCAGTCATACGTAGCGTCTGCGAGCCTATTTTCCAGAAGCCCATTAGCGAAATTTCCTTCGGTCGAGTGCTGATGAGTTTATTTCAAACAGCGCGGCGCTTTAATATGGAGGTCCAGCCTCAACTTGTTTTGCTACAAAAAACGCTGCTGAACATCGAAGGTATGGGTCGGCAGATTTACCCCGATCTTGATCTCTGGGAGACCGCCGCGCCATTTATGGAAAAATGGATGAAAGATCGTCTAGGTATTAAGGGTTTGTTGAATCGTTTTGGCCAGGCCGCGCCGAAACTGTTCGAACACCTACCAGAACTGCCTATGTTCGCGCTTGAAGCGATGACCCAACTAAAACAGCTAGGTCGTAACAACAAAACCCAAGCAATACTGCTCAAAGACCTGAAGCGCACTCTCGAGCGTGATCGACGGGAACGTCGCCAGATGAAAGCAGCGGGTCTCGCGATTACAGCCGCTTTCGTTGCCATGGCCTCTGCGCTCATTTCCGATGTTAACTTTGTTGAAAACACCGAACTGCTGCTGGGATCCTCTATCCTCGGCAGTCTCGGCGTCTACTGGATGTTCATCAAGGTCTGATAATCAAGGCAACCTCCTGCTAGAATGCACCTTCAACGAACTTTGTATCCACGTAAAATGACTGACCAACCCGCTGAATCGCCCACATCCGAATGGCTCTCTGAAGTAAAATTTGACTCCGATGGCCTCATTCCGGCCATTGCTCAAGACATTCAAACCAAGCGAGTCCTGATGGTCGCTTGGATGAATCGCGAAGCGCTTTTAGAGACGATAAATACTCAATCGGCAGTATATTGGTCCCGATCTAGAAATAAGTTGTGGCGTAAAGGCGAGGAATCGGGTCACTTTCAGCATATCAAAGAGGTCAGCATCGACTGCGATGGTGACGTCGTGCTACTTCAATTGGAGCAAATCGGCGGTATTGCTTGTCATACTGGTAGAGAGTCCTGCTTTTTCAGGGTGTTCAATCAAGGCCAGTGGCAGACGATAGAGCCACAGCTCAAGGACCCGGACGAGATATACTCGAACCAGTAGACAGAAACGGTAGACAGAAATAAGGGTCAAGCCCCGCATGTGCTATTATTCGCGCTTAATATACGTCCGTGCGTCAGCTAATATGCAATAGACAGCCGATTGACTCGAACAGGAATAGCCTAGGTGAATGATGTAATTGATCGACTGATGGAGGTGCTAGAGGCGCGCAGGCATGCGAGCCCGGATTCTTCTTATGTCGCTAAACTTCATAACAGAGGTTTAAACAAGATTTTGGAAAAAGTCGGTGAGGAAGCTTTTGAAACTGTGCTGGCAGCAAAAGACGCCGGCAACAGCGACAAGCAAGCGCATCGAATAGAGGTCGTTAAGGAAACCGCAGACCTATGGTTTCATACGCTCGTCATGTTGAGCCATCTCGATATTCCAGCGACAGAGGTCATCAGCGAGCTTGAAAGTCGTTTTGGCGTTTCAGGACTAGCGGAAAAGGCATCCCGACCGCCAGAATAATTTATACTTAAACAAATTTCGCTGCTACTGTTAGCAGCTGGTAAGCAGGCAAATGGTCTGGAATGATCACGTACGTTCAGATAGATATTTAGGAGAGACGATATGCCCGGAATGACAGAACTGATTGTTGTGCTTGTGATTGTTGTTTTGCTGTTCGGCACAAAAAAATTGAAAACACTGGGTGGTGACCTTGGATCTGCCATCAAAGGTTTCCGAAGTGCACTCGGCGGCGGTGATGACAAATCAAAGCTTGACGCCGACCAGGAACCTCAACTCAAAGATGTTACCCCGAACACTTCAACACAAGACAAAGTCGAAGCAAATAAAGAGAATTAGCCTTTATGTTCGACATAGGTTTCCCTGAATTATTGCTCATAAGTGTCGTAGCACTGGTGGTCATCGGTCCGGAAAAACTACCCGAGACCGTGAGAACCGTTGCTTTGTGGATTGGTAGGTTGAAGCGAAGCCTATCGAACATTCGCCTGGAACTTGAAAATGAGATCGGGGCGGATGAAATTAGACAGCAATTGCACAATGAAAACATCATGAAGGAACTCTCTGACACAAAGAGTGAGCTCGAGGACATTATTCAAAATGCAGACAACTCCATCTCCGACGCAAAAAATTCGCTGAAGTCGATTCCCTCGCAACTCGCAAACTCCTCTGCAGACGAAAAAATCGAAGATACGCTCGAGCCAGCCGGCGTAGCCGAGTCTGGCATTGAAAACCCGACGGAACTAGACGCTGTCGAGACACCTATCGATGACCAAAGTAAAGACGCGGCGCCCAAATTCTCTGGCAGCAGCACATAAGGTAGCCTGTGACGACGACATCTGAACAGGACGAAAACCTAGACGAGGGTCAACCGCTCGTCGATCATCTTATTGAACTAAGAAGTCGCGTACTTCGATCACTGGTGGCGGTGTTTGCGATTTTTTTGCCGCTGTTCTATTTTGCTAACGACATTTACGGGTTTGTCTCTGAACCTTTGAGGGCGTTCCTGCCTGAAGGTGCAACGATGATTGCTACCGAGGTTGCGTCTCCCTTTCTCACTCCTTTCAAACTGACATTAGTCCTTGCGATCTTTATCGCCATACCGTTCATTCTCCACCAATTGTGGAGTTTTATCGCGCCCGGTCTCTACAAAAATGAAAAACGCGTCGCATTCCCCCTGCTAGTTTCGAGCATATTGCTGTTTTATGCCGGTATCGCCTTCGCTTTCTACGTCGTTTTTCCGCTAATTTTTGGCTTCTTCACCAGCGTGGCGCCGGCAGGGGTCACCGTCATGACTGATATCAATCGTTATCTGGACTTCGTATTAAAGCTATTTTTTGCCTTTGGTATCGCTTTTGAAATTCCCATCGCAACAATACTACTTGTCTGGACAGGCGCGACAGATATAGAGAGCCTGCGCCGCAAACGAGCCTACGTTGTCGTTGGGTGCTTTGTTGTAGGCATGTTGCTTACACCACCGGATATCATCTCGCAAATCCTACTTGCGCTGCCTATGTGGCTGCTTTACGAGATTGGCATTTTGTTCTCAATCTTTTTGGTGCGCCCGGAATCCGACACAGACTCGGACACTGACACCGACGCGTCATAAAACACGAGGAAATATCGATGATCAAGCTATACCATGTACCAGGCACTCGGGGCATTAGAGTGATCTGGGCGATGGAAGAGTTAGGCATACCTTATGAGATAGAGCTGATCGATTTTAGCGCCGAATACAGAGAAACCCCTGAGTGGCGGAGCAAGAACCCGGTCGGCAAAGTACCCGCGATGGAAGATGGTGATCTCACGATATTTGAGTCCGGCGCAATGGTCCAATACTTGTTGGATAAGTACGGCGAAGGGCGACTGCAACCGGTGCCAGGTTCTGACGATCATGCACGATATCTGCAATGGAGCTGGTTTGCTGAATCCACATTCGCTCGCCCGCTGGGTGAAATTGTCAATCACCGAAGAGCCATTCCCGAGGCGTTTCAATCCGAACGGTCCATAAACGAGATGCAGCAACGCGCGCACACTTGCCTTGAGGCCCTCGACCAACATATTGCAAACCAACCTTACCTGTTGGGAGATTCATTCAGCGCCGCAGACATTATGATGGGTTATTCACTTTATATTTGTGACCTACTCGCACCCACGGACAAATACAAAAACTCCGCTCGGTATTGGGAGCACTTACAAACACACAGTGGCTGCCGCATCGCATTAACTGCCGGACGATAGTCCGTAAATAGCAAAATATCCGAAGGAATCACGAATGCCCGTACCTTACTATGACTGGACAGAACATAACGCAAACATACGCCCTAACAAGGTCGCTATTCTGGACTCTGACAATCAGCAGACGCTCACCTATAAACAGCTCAACACGCGCGCCAACCAGCTTGGATCATGGCTCAAGGTCAATGACATTAAAAAGGGTGATCGGGTGGCAATTCTTATGCCCAATTGCCCCGAATTTTTCGAGGCGCAGTTTGCCTGCTCAAAGATAGGCGCGATATGCCTGCCACTAAACTGGCGGCTGACAGCACCGGAACTTGAATATATCTTAAATGATTCCACACCCTCTGTTGTTATTTACGATGAGAAATTCAGCGAGCTGATAGTAAAACTGAAAACCACCTGCGCCGTACCAACCTATCTCGAAATCGCCGAGAACAAATCAGACAGTCCCTATGAGACAGCGATCAGCGCATCCAGCGAAGCGCTAACGCCCACACCCTGCACGCACGACGACACGTCAATGATTATGTACACATCGGGGACAACCGGTCACCCGAAGGGCGCGCTGATTACCCATGGCATGACATTTTACAATTGCGTCAACCTTGGCATACCCGCAGGTGTCAGTTCAAAAGCGATTCAGTTAGTCGTGCTTCCTCTGTTCCATACCGGCGGATTGAACTGTTACGCAAACCCAATACTGCATGCGGGGGGACAAGTTGTGCTTATGCGTGATTTTGATCCGGGTCGAGCATTGGGACTGATCAATGACGCAGAAATTGGTATCACACATTTTTTTGCTGTACCCGCGCCGTACCAGTTCATGATGCAACATCCTGATTTCGACACAACTGATCTCAGTCGAATTGTAGGTGCCGGAGTGGGCGGTGCGCCGTGCGCCGAGACCATTCTAACAACCTGGCTACAACGCGGCGTACCTCTAGTTCAAGGCTGGGGCATGACAGAAACCAGCCCTGGAGGCACCGCACTGGAGGCTGACGATGCACTGCGCAAAATTGGCTCAGCCGGAAAAGCTTTAATGCACACTGAAATAAAAGTGATTGACGACAGTGGAGACGAGATTACAGATGGTGGCGTTGGCGAACTATTAATCCGCGGACCCAATATTACACCGGGATACTGGAACAACCCTGAAGCGACAAGGAAAACCTTCACTGACGATTGGCTCATGACTGGCGACGCCGCGAGAGTCGACGAAGAAGGATTCCTATATATCGTTGACCGTTGGAAAGATATGTACATTTCGGGTGGAGAAAATGTCTATCCCGCCGAGGTCGAAAACATCCTTTATCAGTTACCTGAGGTTGCAGAGGCTGCAATCATTGGCGTACCCGATGAAAGGTGGGGAGAAACTGGCAAGGCTGTACTCGTCCTAAAACAAAACCAAACAATTGAGACAGATACGGTGATTCAGCACTGCATTCAAAACCTTGCAAAGTTCAAGGTGCCGCAGACGGTTGAATTTATCGAGGCATTGCCCCGAAATGCGACGGGCAAAGTTCTTAAGCGTACGCTGCGAGATCAGTACGTCAGTAAAGACACACCTGCAGTCACTTAATACTTGGTCTCAAAGCTCGCTAACGTCTCCTACCTGCTATTTGGCGGGAGAAAGCTGCACCAGTATGCCATTAGCGGATTTCGGGTGGATAAATACTTGTGGACTACCAACACCAATGAGCTGCACGCCATTACTTTCAAGATCTTTGATGGTGGCGTCGAGATCATCCACTTCCAGCGCCATGGTATGCAGGCCTTCTCCTCTTGAGGCAACGGCTTTGCCGACCGCAGAATCGTCGTTCAGCGGCGCAACAATTTCAATAAACCCGCCGTTGTCCATCGGAAAAAAGGCTTGTTTGATGCCCAAAGCCTCTGATTCTGCTGTCCGCTCCAGCGCCATACCAAGCTTGTCGCGCCAGGTCTTGATGCCCTCATCAATATCCTTCACACGAATGACAATATGATCAACACCCTTCATAGACATCAAATTTCTCCTTAAAACCAGTTTGAATAACGGCTAATAACACAACTGATTGTGACATGAATCCGCAGCATCTTCATAGTCATCAGGAAGTTCCCAATCAGACCAAGGCATTGCCCTTGAGCTATAAAGTTTCCAGCACCGGCATTTCTAGCACGTATTCAATTTTCAACACCCGTTATTTTGATACTTCTTGTTGTGCAACAAGCATGATCAACCCTTGGGAGTGGGGTTTACAAATTGGGGACTCAAGAATGAAATAGTGTATTCTCGTAGGATCAACCTAAGGGGATGCAAAAATGGGGAACAAAACTGGAGCACAGGTCATCGTAGATACACTTGTCGACGCAGGTGTGAAGCATGTTTTTGGCATAGTCAGCATTCACAACATGCCGATCGTCGATGCTATTAGCCAAAACGACGCAATTTCCATGGTGACAGCGCGAAATGAGCAGAGCGCAACCCATATGGCAGACGGTTATGCCAGAGCTAAAGGCGCACTGGGTGTGGCACTCGGCAGCACCGGACCAGGCACGACCAACATGGTCACCGGCATTTACGAGTCAGCCTATGCCTCGTCACGCGTGCTCGTCATCACGGGGCAGGCGGAAACAACCTTCTACGGCAAGGGTAAAGGTTATGTGCATGAGGCAGAAAATCAAAAACCAATGCTTGAAACCGTCGCCAGAACAGTCGCTTCGCCAAGTTATGTTGACGATATCGCCCCAATGCTGACAGAGGTTATCGACAGTATTCATCGAGGCAGACCTCAACCCGGCGCCATGGAAGTCCCGATTGATCTGCAATACGCCACAACATCAACAGAGCCAACGGCAAGCACGGTAACGAACTCGGTAGCCCCTAGTGCTGAAAACCTGGGGCAGGCGATCGATGTTCTCAAGAAAGCGAACAAACGGGTTATTCTGGCGGGCGGCGGAATCAGCACTGCCGAAGCGGCGAACGCTTTGCAGGCATTTGCGGAATTGATAGACGCGCCTGTCATCACAACAGCGCACGGTAAAGGCGCTATTGCCAGCGACCACCCGCTTCATCTCGGCCCTGTCCTGATGAGCAGACCGGTGCTCGAGACAGTAAACGAAGCTGACGTTTTGATTGCTATCGGCACTCGATTTCAGGCCGGTGTTGCTGGCAACCAAATCAAGATAACGCTGCCATCGCTGGTTCATATCGATCTAGATCCACGAACAATCAACCTCAACTTCACCGCTGAGGTTGGTGTCGTTGCAGATGCAAAGTCAGCTTTAACTGCCCTAGCTGCGGCTGACATCGAAAAAGGTGACGCCCAGTATCGAGAAAAACTTCAAGCACTAGCCACGGAGACTCGGGAACAAACTCTCGAAAGGATTGGCCCGGATCACACCACAGCATTAAATGCTGTTTCAAAATACATGACACCGGAGTCCTTTTTCGTTAGAGACAATACCATTCCTGGCTACCACTGGGGCAATGGGCTGTTACCGATCAGTAATCCGCGGGGATATATTTACCCAACTTCAGGCGCAATCGGACCTGGCCTACCCTTAGGTATTGGCGTTTCGATTGCGACGGGTCAAAAGACAATCATCATGCATGGTGACGGCGGTTTCATGTTCCACGTGGGGGAACTCGCAACAGCGGCACAATACAAAGCACCTATTGTGATCATCATCTTTAACGATAGCGGTTACGGCGTACTGCGTGGTCTTCAGCACAACCAATTTGAGGGACGCTTTAACGAAACCGAACTTAACACACCTGATTTTGTTCAACTTGCCGAGAGCATGAACGTTAAGGGACTTCACGCGGATAACGCAGATGAACTGGAAGCCCGCCTCGCCGAGGCAATGGACATTGACGGCCCGGTACTCATTAACCTCAACGTCCACAATATGATACCGGTGAAAGGCGTCGTGACGGCCCCGGGTAAATAGCCGTGACGGCACCTGGTAAATAACCGAGCACGTTTC
>CAJXBG010000006.1 GCA_913050215.1 uncultured Gammaproteobacteria bacterium | reverse complement strand
CCTTTGGACAACAAACTAATAGAAGAACCAGATTTTCTATGACTAATCGCGTATTCAACACACTACAAAAAAAACTTCCACTCATCAGCTTACTGGCTCTATTAGGTTTGCTTTCCGCCTGCAGCGACAGTGACGACAGCGAGGCAGTGGATCCAGGGCCTGCTCCCACCCCGGTTAATATCAGACCTGCCGTTTCAGCCGGTAGCAACCAGACAGTCACCGGAGGCACTGTTGTCAGCCTTTCGGGCGAAGCGAGCGACTCCGACGGCTCAATATCCAACACGCAATGGGTCCAGTCCACGGGGCCTGACGTGACCCTGTCAGACGACACAACACTAACTGTGTCCTTCACTGCGCCCGTCGTCACCACAAATACTACACTCTCATTTTCTCTCGAGGCGAGAGACAATGATGGCGCCGCAACCAGTGACAATATCACGGTTACGATTATTCCTAACGATAACAATAGAGTGCTACTTGGCCCACTGATCGGCGCAGACGTCGTCGCGACAAGAGTTGGCAACAGCACGGAAACCCTCGAGACTACGACAACCAGCACCACCAGCGACCTTGAAACTGGCGGTAGCTTTTCCCTGACTCTGGATGGTCTTCCGGATAATGATTGGGTCTTGGTGACAGTCACCGGAGGTAGTGATATCGATGCTGACGATGACAACGTAATTGATGCAACACCCACGCTTAACACTGGCGAAATTCGGGCTCTGGGTACCGCCTCTGATTGGCGCGCGGGAGGCACAAATGTCACCGCTCTGACTGAAGTTGCCGTCAGGCGCCTGTTAGATGGCGATGTAAATCTAGATACACTGTCCACCGACAGTATAGAAATTCAGCTTACAGGGCTTGCATTTGATTTATTGCAAAGTGATGTGAATACGGATGCACAAATAGACTACAAGGATATTCTGGCATTCACTCCTGCAGCCGCGGCGCTACTCAATCCCAATACGCTGACAGCCGCCGAGCTCAACAACATAGCCCAATTACTAGAAAGCGCGAACTACACAGAAATAGACACAACACTCGCAGCCGCGTTTAATTTTGATACATTTGCCACAATCGATACAAATTTGGGGAACATGAAATTTCAGCTGTTTCGCACGCTTACGCCAAACACAGTCATAAATTTCACAACACATGCCCGAAACGGCTTTTACGACGGACTCATTTTCCATCGGGTTATTCCCAATTTTGTCATACAGGGTGGCGACCCCAATGGAAACGGTACGGGTGGTGAGAGCATCCTCGGAGGTACATTTGATGATGAATTTGACGAGTCACTTAGCAATGTCACGGGCACCCTGGCCATGGCGAACTCAGGACCGAACACCAATACGTCGCAATTCTTTGTGAACCTCATTGATAACACCGGTCTGGATTATGATAAGGCGCCACTTACATCAGCACATACTGTGTTTGGTCAGCTTGTTGAGGGTAGCGATATTTTAAACGCGATATCGAATGTGGCAACCAACACATCTGACCGCCCGGTCAACGATGTTGTCATAGAGGCTATTGTCATCAGCCGCGAGTAACCGCAGCCTATTTTTCACCAAGAAAATCGACACCAATGGGGCGCCAGTCGTCCGGATCACCTCGGTACCCGGGTAATAGACCCTCAACCCGGCGCGGGTGAATTTTGATGAGCAAATAATCATTAGGGAAATTCGGATAGATTTCGTCGCTATCCGCTTCTCGCCTCATTTGGCGCTTTGTTGCATTATCCCGCAGCAACTCTGCTTGTCCCATGACTGAAACATAGTTTCGTCCTTCAGCGTCGTAGTAGAACAACGTCACTGCTGTATGATCTTCGATTTGTGCGACCTTGCGGGTATTGGGTTTTGTCGCAACATAGATAACAAACTCATCGTCAGGGATAAAAGGATCAACGATCCTGGTCCTGGGCTGACCTTTGTTATCAACCGTCACAAATGTTGCATAGCGTGATTTTTCTATCGTCTGCCGCGCCAACTCAAGAATCGCGTCACGTTCGTCCATTGCCAATGCCTGAAGGGATACAACCAGCCAGAGGAACTGTAGACCAATAGTAAGTTTCATCGTGTGCCCCATATGCAGCTCATTCCATTTAACATTTCCACTCTACCAAATTTTTTTGACAAGTAAATTTACATCCCCCATGGTGGGATACACTGAAAAATTTGTCGATGGATGCATGCATGAAGACACGCAATCAAGGGAATTTTCTCGGACTCACACCGATGCTGCTGTTTGTGTCGCTTGTTGTGATTACGGGATTACTGGCGAACGACTTTGGCGCAATGCCAATTCTCGTCGCTTTTATGATCTCTGCCGGCTATGCACTGACACTTAATCCACGCGAGCACAAGATATCCATAGGGCAGAAAGTTGATATTTTTTGTGCTGGTGGTGGCGAAAAAACCATCATTTTGCTTGTCATCATATTTCTGATGGCCGGTGCCTTCTATTCACTTACCATTGACATTGGTGCGCGCGACGCTACGGTAAACTGGGCCCTGTTGTTTGTCCCAACAATTATCTTGTTGCCCGGGCTGTTCATCATCTCTTGCTTTATATCTTTTGCAATGGGCACATCGATGGGCACTATTACAGCGATTGTACCAATCGGTATCGGATTAGCGGAAAGCATTGGCATTCCTATTCCGCTGGCAATCGGGATTGTGATTGGTGGTGCCATGTTTGGAGATAATCTTTCATTTATTTCTGACACAACAATTGCGGCGACACGCACCCAAGGGGTCAGACTCAAGGATAAATTTAAGGCCAACTTAATCATCGTTACCCCCGCAGCACTTCTCACTTTTGTTGCACTGATGTTCGTCGATTTTGACATGCAGGCCAACATCGCGCCGGATAACTACGAGTTTCAGCTTATCCTGCCTTACATCTTCATTATTGTTTCAGCGCTCATGGGGCTTAACGTGATTGCTGTTTTGGGTATTGGCATCGGCTGCGCAGGTGTCGTTGGTATCTGGACGGAGGCATTCGATATGATTGGGTTATTCGCAAGTATTCAAACAGGTATGGGCTGGATGCAGGATCTCGCGGCAATAGCCGTTGTCATCGGCGGCATCATTGCTTTAATGAAAGCTTACGGTGGTATGGATTGGCTAATGGCTACTATCACCCGGGGCGTGAAAACAACCAAGGGGGCTGAATACAGCATTGCGACACTGGTCAGCTTTTTAGACCTTGCAACCGCCAACAACACAATCGCAATCGTGTCCGCAGGCCCTATCGCAAAAGATCTAAACCAGCAATTTCAGATTGACCCAAGAAGAACAGCCAGTCTTTTAGATATTTTTTCCTGTGGCTTTCAGGGTCTTGTACCCTACGGTGGTCAGCTTCTCACCGCAGCAGCGCTCGCCGGGATTTCCCCTCTGGCAATATCACCCTATTGTTGGTATCCGATGTTGATCATCCTTTTTGGCGTTCTCGCAATAGCAACGGGCCTACCCAAATTCAAAACCCAAGCGCTTGATGAACATGAAAGTCACGCTTTAGGCCAGACGCCATAACCCGTTTCCATTCGCTCTCGGACCTCTTCCACCTGTTTTCCGGTCAAAACATGAGGTTCACCAATGGAACAGGCAAGGTGATATTGCTGACAGAGCGCCTCTAGTTCTCCCGCTCGCCAAAGCGCCTGTTTAAGGTCGCCGCCACAGGCAATCATGCCGTGAGTACCAAGCAAGCAACCGGTCCTGTCTTTTAAAGCAGCCAGTGCGTTATCAGACAAGGCCTGACTGCCATAGTGGGCATAATCAGCACAGCGCACACTGTCACCACCAAAGATACCAATCATGTAGTGAACGCTGGGAATGTCGCGTCGGAGCATCGACATGGCCGTCGCATAGGTGGAATGCGAATGCACAACCGAGTGAATATCAGCGCGCTCCTTGTAAATAGCAGCATGAAAACGCCACTCTGACGAGGGACGATGAGGGCCTATCGCTTCGCCGGACAAACCATCACCGGGCAGCAAAATGACATCCGCTGGTGTCATATCCTCGTAGGGCAGACTGCTGGGCGTGATTAAAACCCCCTCGTCCGTCCTGATACTTACATTTCCGGAAGTACCCTGATTCAAGCCAGTACTATTCATCCACAGACAGGCATCTATGATCGTTTGACGAACGTCCTGGGTATTTTTTTGCATATTTTGTACATCCTGGTAAAGGTTAGCGTGACTTGAAGTTATGCTCGAACAGTCTAATGACTAAATAGTTCCTGTCCAGAAATTCCAACGATCGTGCATTGTGCCAGTGACGATAAACACTCGTTAAATTGTGTATCAATTTCGCATGATAACCTTAACTACCAAAGTCGCTTTTACCTCCACTTAGAGAATACGAACTGATTTGTGTACTGTAATCAAATGCTGCTTTATTATAGAAAGGCTCACTAAGCCAACATTCCCTAAACTGAAATTGGAGACCAAACATGAAACTGATCACCGGCGACCTTAGCCCTTACTCTGCGAAAATTCGCATGCAAATTTACGCCATGGGCATCACAGATATTGAATTCGGTCTACCCGCTGAATTTATGACCGGGAAGTTCAGCAAAATTTCTCCAATTGGTAGAATACCCGTGATGGAAGTAGGCGACACAATTATTCCCGAGTCAGAAATCATCGCTGAATACCTTGATGATATTTACCCGGAAAAATCAATGGTTGGCGACACGCCAATGGAACGGGCTAAGGTTCGGATTGTCTCGAGGATTGCGGACATTTATCTGATGAATAATATCTTCATGTCACTTTCGCAGCTTATGACTAAAACGCCAAATCAAGGCATACTGGATTTACTACTGGGGCAAGTTAAGCGAGGTATGGGCGCGCTAGAGCAGCATATTGGTACAGGCGACTTCGCCGTAGGTGACAAGCTTACGCGTGCTGACTGCACGTTAGTGCCGGCGCTATGGATGTGTCAAAACACGGTGCCTCGATTAGGTACCGAAAACCCGATACTGGCGACAACGAAAGTCGCAGCTTATTGGGGTGAGATTCAGAAAAATGAATTTGCCGACAAGATTATCGAGGAAATGAAGCGTGGAATGAAAGCGAGGCTTGACGGTACTGAAGCGAAAATGCGCGCCGAGGCACTCGAGAAAGAGAAAAGTAGTCAACCCTAGCAGGCACAATTCAAAAAACTCATTAGCAGCTTTGCACCGGTGGTGAAAAAAATTTGGCAGATGGGCTGTCTGGCTTTTTACGGCAGCCTGATTATTTCAGGATTGAGATCAACAACCAGATAACGTCAGATATTTTGACCCTGTGCGGTTGATTTAATACACCCATCCAAAAACACTGATTCAGGAAAATAACGTGAACTACATCAGCCTCGAACAAGCAAAAAACACATCTGGCGTCAGAATAGTCTGTACGAGACTGGTACCCGGACCATGGGGTGAAGCCGCAAAAGCGATATTTCGACTTCGCAGCGTACCTTTTCATGTTGTCGCCCAAACCGGAGGCGAACAGAACAACGACATTGTTGATTGGACAGGACACCGCAATGCACCAATTATTATGCACAACGACGAATCGCCCCGGGTCAGAGCCATGGAAATTATCGAGCTCGCGGAACGATTGGGTTCGGGTTCATCACTACTCCCGATTGACATTACCGAGCGGATACAGGTCGTTGGATTGATTAACGAAATCGCCGGTGAAGACGGGTTTGCATGGAACGGAAGACTGTTAATGCTTAAGCCCGGATATGACAAGCAGGGTGACAAAATTCTTAACACACCCATGTATAAAGATTACTATTCGCCCGCGAGCGCTGATAGAGCGCTAGGCAGAATCAAAGAAATTCTTGACCACCTCACTCAACAAATTAAATCTCAGCAGGCCAGAGGGAGCGGCTACCTAGTTGGCGACAAACTTACAGCTGCGGACGTCCACTGGGCCTATTTTTCACAAATGCTCAACCCTTATCCTCACGAACAGAACCCAATGCCTAGTTTCCTGAGAAAATCCTGGGGGGTTGTTGCTAGTTCACTCGGGGACTACGATCCCGCACTTATTGAACAAAGAGACGCAATCTTCACGAGACACCTAGAACTCCCTATCGATTTTTAATGCGTTCGCTCGCCCTTTCAATCACCACTATTGCCATATGAAGCTGATCGAAACAGTCGAGAAAATAAAAGCCTGCGATTTGTGTGGCGACGACCTTCCGTTAGGACCGCGTCCAGTCGTTCAGGTACATGAGAAAGCGAAAATTTTGATATCTGGACAGGCGCCCGGCATCAAAGTCCATCGATCTGGCGTGCCTTTTGATGATGCCAGCGGCGAACGCCTTCGCCTTTGGATGGGGATCGATCGCACAACATTCTACGACCCCTTTCAAATTGCAATTCTTCCCATGGGCTTTTGTTATCCAGGCAAAGGGATTTCCGGAGACCTCCCGCCTCAGAAGCGTTGCGCTGGCACTTGGCGACAACAATTACTGGACCACCTCACTGAGGTCAAATTAACCTTGGTGATTGGTGCTTACGCGCAGCAATGGCATCTAAGACAACAAGATTTGAATCTGACGGAAACGGTGAAACAATGGCAGAAATTTGGGGACAACATGATGCCGTTGCCTCACCCTAGCCCACGGAATAATATCTGGCTTAAAAAGAATGCATGGTTTGAAACAGAAGTTGTTCCTGCCTTGCAAACACGTGTGCAGGATACTCTGGCTTAATTTAGACGACCATCAAGCGCGCCGCGGTCTGTCGAACAAGAACTGTGACACTAGTTTTAATCCTTTCTGCAACACTTCAGTTGGATTGGCATATCCTATCCGAACATATCCTTCCATGCCCATCGCCGAGCCTGGAGTAAACATCACGCCTGTTTCTTCGAGCAACTCAATGCAAAAGTCACGAGAGGACATCTCGAGGTCATATTTCAACAATGTCGTCGTCCCAGAAGATGGACGCACCCAATCGATCGACTGCTCGTTATCGACCCAGGTCGCCAAAATTTCAAGATTTCTGCGAGTAATCAATTTGCTTCGGTTCAGCAGCGCCTGATGATTTTCCAGCGCAAGGGTCGCAAGATAATCATTGATGACCCCAACAGATATCGTGTTGTAGTCTCGGTGGATCATCACTTGCCTAATCATCTCTACTGGGCCAACAATCCAGCCAAGCCGCAAACCAGCAAGAGAGAACGCTTTGGACATACCTGCAGTGCTAATCCCTTTTTCATATATGTCCACAATAGAGCAGGTCATCCCAGCACCAGCCTGATCCGTTCCACGATAGACCTCATCGCAGAGCACCCACGCATCCACCTCTTTTGCTATCGCAGTAATTTCCTCCAACCCTGCCCGATTTAACAGACTTCCGGTGGGATTGTTCGGGTTTGTCAGGACAATAAGCTTGGTGTCTTTCGTCACAAGGCTTTTCAACTCTGCAAGATCAGGCAAAAAGTTGTTCGCTGCTTTCAAATGCAATAAATCTACCCTAGCGCCGACACTCTCGGGAATAGAATAATGTTGCTGGTAGCTGGGAACGATAGCAACAATTTGATCGTCACGAGAAAGCAGACTTTGATGTACCAATGAGTTCGCGCCAATCGTTCCGTGGGTCACGATCGTGTTTTCAACTGCTTGATTTTCATAAAGTGCAGAGATCGCTGATCTTAACTTGTCACTACCCTCAATAGCCCCATAACCAAGCTTCAGCGATAGTATGTCGTCCAGTTTTTCACGGGGTAGTCCGCAAGTCTCCAACAATTCAGAAACCGACAGACTGTAGACGCAAGTTTCGGCCAAATTGTATTCACACTTCGTTTCATATTCGTTCATCCACATTTCTACGCCAAAGGGCTCGATGTTCATGCTTTTTCCTGTCTCTAAAACTCATATTCCGGTTTGGGTAATTGTATCGCCTCAGCGGTATAAAATTGAAAGAATTGAAATTGCTTCGGAGCTCAACCACCATCATCGTTATAGACTTACAGTCTAGGCATCAGCTTTTGCTGCCATATTGATTATCAATTGATGAGGGTTTATTGCCAAAAAGGACACGTACAAAGACAAACGACAGAGATTTCCGCTCAAACCTACATGCAGTGTTTAACGACTGAAAACCTTTCGCAACCCTCGGGTCAAAGCCAACGGGTGACCAGAGAGGTGAGTTTCGTCATCGAATACCTGGTGTTGCAAATCAAGACTCTGATAGTGCCGGTCTTCAAGCGTATTCGCGAGATTTGTCATATTACTCACCATGCAATACGCGTCAGGCTTTTCCTCTTTTTCTTCTAGTCGGCCCGAACACATGTAAACCGTGGCGTTAAGATCTTTATGTGCTTCAGCATACTGCCGTTCATGGCTAAGAATATCTCTTTTGCCCCACCAGATTGATGGACTACCGATAATGTATCGGTTAAACGAGTCAGGTTGGTTAAACAGAGTATAAAGCCCAAATAATCCACCTAACGAATAACCTGCATAACATTGGTCAATCGCAGAGGCATTGTATGTGTTCTGAATAAAAGGTTTCACGTGCTCGTTAATGAACGCTAGAAATTTTTGCGCCCCACCGGGTTCAGAGGGAGGCAGTTTCTTCATCCATCCCGGCGTTCCCTGTGAACCTCCATCCATGTCACCAACACAGTGCGTCAGGTCTCTGGTTCTCAGGGTCATCATATCTCTGGCGTTTTCAACGTCGTAGGTGATACCCACGGTGATAAATTGCTTGAGCTCTCCGGTTAGTTGCATCAAAGGCACGACAGCATTAATCGCCAGAAAGGCCTGAGTGCCATCGCTTACATAAACCACCGGGTAAGACGCACCATCCACCTTGTAACCAGGTGGCAATGATACGTTCAAGAGAAAGCTCTGGCCAATAGCGTCGCTTCGCAGTGCATGTCTGCGAGATCCCGCAATTTTCACTTCTTCGCTCATTAACGTTTTCCTTTTCAGCTGCGTGCCAATGGACGCTAACGTCGTTTTATCGTCGTTTTATCGTCTTTTTGTCTTCTTGGTAGACTTGCTCGTGAGTTGTCAGTTGAAGACATGCGCTAACCCTGCTTTCGCCACGAGGATACCAAACCGTCGAAAATAGCGCCCAGACCTGCAACGCTCGCTGACCGCGACAGCACCATGTTCCGCCATCATCACGCCAGGGTTACACCGTTCCACCTTTACCAGTAAGGTTTAAAAGTACCTGTCATAGACTCAATCGCCCCTCACTGGTTTTTCCCGGATTTCATTCTTAATTTGATCAAACTGTTGTTCACCCAGCGCATATTGTCGAACAATCATCATCGCACCGAGCCAAAGCAAAGCGGGTAACAAAGTGTAAGCAATTCGAATGCCCAGCAAACCCGATTCAGTCTGCATTTCAGGCGTCATACCGCCACCGATAAATCCTGCCACCTGCAAAATCCAGCTGGCGAAAAAGGCGCCAAATGCCATACCGAGCTTGCGACAAAACGCCATAGCCCCAAAAATTGTGCCTTCCCGCCGTTTTCCCGTTCTCACCTCATCAGCTTCAACCGTATCTGGAATCATGGAGGTGGGCATAAGTTGATTGACGGCATCACTAATGCCACTCAAAAAATAAATCGCGAACAAAAGATAATAGTATTCTGCTGGTAACACCAATCCCGGTAACGCCATCACGATTGCAAGGGTAAGCCCAAGTAAGTAGGTTTCCTTTTTGCCTAGACGGCCTGCAACCATTACCCAAACAGGTGTCACTAGCGTAGAAGTAACACCAGCGACCAACATCAGCGGTCCAATGAGCGAAGCATCAATCAACATGGCAAAGGTCAGGAAATAAACCAACATCGTCGCTGAGCTACCGATGGCGATATTTTGAAACAGGAAGCCAAAAAAAAGGATTCTGAACGGAAGATTAGCCCAAAGCGCAGCCATTTCCGCCCTGAGGTCTATCGAGTGACTTACCGCTTCGATTCTGGGGACATTACGCGTCAAATAGAACGTGATTAAGCCTGTTATCGTCATCGCAGCGCCGAATACCAAGCCCATATAAGAGAAGCCTTCGAGCAAATTGTCTTTAGAGTTGTACAGGACCGGTCCCAGACCACCAGCAAACAATATGCCTACTCTGGCAGCCACCATCTTGTAACCTGCAAGGCTAATCCTTTCCTTGTAAGACTGGGTCATCTCAGCGGCCATTGAGGAATAAGGCACGTCAAAAATGGTGATTGCCGTGCTAGCCAACAAGTAACCGGCAACAAGGTAGATCAACGTCGTGTTTTCAGACCCCATATCCGGAATTGATAACACCATGTAGAAACTGGCGCCGTAAGCTATAGCACCTACAAATAAATAGGGTCGCCTGCGACCCATGCTGGATTTGGTTCTGTCAGAAACCGCACCCATGAACGGGTCCGTGATGCCATCCCAAATTCTTGGCACTAACAGGGCGACCCCTGCCCATGCAGGCGAAATGCTGTGGGCCTCAGTCAAATAAAATAGAAAAAATGACATGGTGCCGCCAACATATATAGCCACACCCAACTCACCGATCGCCCAACCCAGTTTGTCCTGCCAGGAAAGAGAATATGTCTCGTGACGCTCTCGAAGTTTTTCTGTCGGATAGCCGCTAGCCATGGTGTTTAACCAAATCATCACACTGGTACGACAACTTAACTCAAGCGGGACTCTGTGTCAGGTGTCAGGTGTCAGGTGTCAGGTGTCACTTATATTGGGTTATCAGGCAACAGGAGAGAATATATCGATCCAGGATCATCAACAAAGTTCTATAACAGAGCTCAAAGCGGTGGCGCGATAAAGTGACTTCAAGTATCAGTTGGAGAAGCGTATGTGTTTGCTCTTGCCCACGCTTTACTTGCGCATACCTATAAGATGATGTCGCGGACGAGAGACGCCAGGCGATAGACACTTTTTGCCTGACATTTAGTCTCTGAGCGTGACGGGCAAATCACGAATACCATGAACAAAACTTGACCCAAGCAAAACGGGGTCGTTAGTCACCTCAACTCTGGGAAATCTATTCTGTATTTCCTCCCACATGACTCGCAATTGCATTTCAGCCAATCTGTTACCCACGCAGCGATGGACGCCATAACCAAATGCGGTGTGGGTTCGGGGGTTGGGTCGATCTATAATGAACTTGTCTGCCTGATCAATGTAGTCTTCATCTCGATTACCGGAGATATACCACATTGCCACTCTATCGCCTTTTTTGATCTGCTTGCCACCGAGTTCTGTATCAGCCAGTGCTGTTCGAGCCATGTGCGCAAGTGGCGTCTGCCATCGAATAATCTCCGGAACCATTTTTGGTATCAGACCAGGATTTTGCAGTAACTTTTCATATTGGTCAGGATTTTTGTTCAGAGCAAGGACACCGCCGGAAATCGAATTTCGGGTTGTGTCATTTCCACCAACAATCAACAACACAATGTTTCCTAACAACTCTTGTGGTGTCATATTGTTAGTCGACTCGTCATGCGCAAGCATCGAGATTAAATCGAACTTTGGTGGCTCTTGCTTTCTAGCCTCATAATATTCCGTGAAGTAAGCAAGGCATTCAAACAATTCTTGAAATCCTTGTTCAGGCGTTTCAAATACTTCGGGATCATTAATGTTTTGTATCGTGTCGGACCAGCCAACAAGTTTCATTCGGTCTTCCTGAGGAACATCGAACAGCGTCGCAAGCATTTGGCCCGTCAGCTCTTTTGACACGTGATTCACCCAGTTGAATTCTTCATTTCGGGGTAAGTTGTCAAGTATCGAACTGGCGCGTTCACGGATTAGCGGTTCAAGTTCAGCGAGTTGCTTAGGCACAAACATCGGCGTAACAACTTTTCTCTGGGCATCGTGCTTGGGCGGGTCTTCCTGAATAAACATCGGCAGCGCAAAATCATCGTCATCATCACGTGCTATACCACCAAGCGCGATTCCACCCAAACGTTGCTGAGAGGAAAACAACTCATGGTGTTTATCGACATACATAATGTCTTGATACTTTGTCACTGACCAATAAGGACCAGTGATGCTCTCTTCATGGTAATGCACCGGGTCTTCACGACGCAGTCGTGCGAAGTGATCCCAAAGCGTGTCATGCTGAAAGAGCGCGGGGTGGGATGGATCTATGCTATCGAGTGGTATGTCGTTCACATCGAAATAGGGGTCTATTTCGTAAGCGGCGGCGACTTCTTTGTTCGAAACCGTCATATCACCTTGCAGCATGCGTTCGGTCAAGGCCTTGCGGGCATCACCATTCTTCTCGGTATATTGCACACTCATCGCTTTCTCCTTTCGCTTGAACCTCTATCCTATGACTCAGATCAATCAACTTCAAGTCGCTTTGGTCTCGCAATATGGTCAGGTGAACTTATGCCAAGGATTGTTCTATTTCGATTTAACAGGCACCTGCTGTCTCGCCTGCGCAACATAACCTCTGTTCCATGTTGGGCTGATGGTTAGCTCGTTAATACAGACGTGCGCTGGCAATTGTGCGAGAAACTTAACAACTTCACCGCAATCTTCAGATTGAACCATCATGGCACGATCTTCATCGCTCACGGGAATCGGTCTCGAATCAAGGATGGGCGTCGAAACCTCACCAGGGCAAATGGCGCAAGCCCTAACACCGTAACTGCCTGCTTCCATATTGAGACTCTCGTTCATCGCGTTCATCGCGTGCTTGGCAGCTGTATACGCCGGTCCCGTGACAACACTGACATGTTTTCCTGCCCAGGATGAGATATTGATAATCAGACCATCTTCCTGTGCCTGCATTATTGGTAGCACAGCCTTGCAGCAATAGAAGGCACCGTCGAGGTCGATGCGGATGACGGAATCCCAGTCTTCAAGTGTGACATTATGCCAGTTTCGATTCTTGACATTGATACCGGCGCTCGCAACCATGACATCAATACGTCCAAGGCGGGTTTTGATTCGCTCTACAACCGCTAACACGTCGTCTTTATTTGCAACATCAAGGATCTCAATGTGCGCATTGCCGTGACAGGCGGCTGCGACTTCTTTCAGCTTCTCTTCTCGCCGACCGGACAACACAACCTGCATACCGGCACTCGCGAGTGCTATTGCTGCGCCTGAGCCGATACCAGTCCCAGCACCCGTAATCCATGCTACTTTACCGTTGAGATCTCTCATAGTTGCCTCCTCTAGCCCGAGTTGCGGGCAGCCTCTTCCAGTGCGTGCATCTCTTCAAGTATTTTGCCGAGTGCCGTCACTAATTCCTCGTACTTGTTATCCTCTTCAAGGTCCACACCAAAGCTGTAACCCGGTGGCACACTCGCATAAGGGCTTTTTTTCAACGCATCCAAGTCAGCAATCAATTCTCTTTGGCGGCGCCTTTGTTTTAGAGTCATTTTCCACATGCGTGCCATGATAACATTGCTTCCCAACTATGGTGCAATAACGAAAACCTGCATCATGCTTATCGCAATGGTTTATCCATAACATTTGAACGCGCAGTAAAAAGGTCTGGATTTAGTTTTATGACAAGGGAAAAGGAAAGAACTCATGGGAATTAGCGCAGGGCTTGGCATTGCAAATTTTCCTTTTGAAGACACACGTGGATTCTGGCGGTGGGTAGATCTCTGCGAAGCCGGCGGTGTTGACTCACTTTGGCAAAGCGATCGCATCATTAGTGCGGACCCTCATCTTGAATGCATGAGTGTCATGGCGGCACTTGCTGGCGGGACTAAACGCATAAAATTCGGTATGAACGTCGCTAGTCTGGGTCTGCGTGACCCTGTGTTAACTGCCAAGTCATGTGCAACCATCGACGTGCTGAGTGATGGCAGGCTTTTACCCGCGTTCGGTGTCGGTAGCGCCCTATCGCGGGACTATGTCGCGACCAATACACCTACTCAGGGCAGGGGTAACAGATCCGCCGAAGGCCTAGAGATCATCTCCAGACTATGGCAAGAAACTGACGTTACCTTCGAAGGTAAATACTATCAGCTTGACCGCGCGACTATCGCACCCCGCCCCGTTCAAAACCCACTACCTCTCTGGGTTGGTGGATCAGCCCCAGCGGCGGTTGACCGGACCGCACGTTGGGGGACCGGCTGGCAAGCAGGCATAGAAAGCCCACTGCAGGTCGCCCCGGTTATCGCTGCCATCAAAGAAACGCTGCCCAAATACAATCGGACAATAGATGATGATCATTTCGGCGCTGGGTTTGCTTTTCGATTTGGAGATCGAGATGAACCAATCATCAAACGATATGAGGAAATGTTGCAAAAAAGACTGAATCGAGAGCCAACGGATTTATATGCGGTAGGCAACAGCGACATCCTCGCACTGGCGGCAAAGTTTCACCGAGCAGGCGTGCATAAATTTATTTTACGACCCATCGCTTCGGATGCTGAAGACATGATACGACAGACCAAACTGCTCATTGAGCAGACACTGCCAGACTTTAAAGGCATCTCAACGATGTGACCAGCCGCTATTTTTCTCGCAAAATCGAGAAAAACAACCAAACGATAGGAGAGAAGGTGCATGAAATTATTTGGCTTTTATATTCTGTTTTGCTTGGTGATGCTGACAGCCTGCAGTGAACCTGCGCAGCAATCTCAGACTCCAACCGGTGCAGACTACGTATTCAAGGGGAATATATTCACAGCTGAAGAAACCGCACCTTTCGCTCGTGCCGTCGTTGTCAAAGACAACCGAATCATAGCGGTTGAAGCAACTGATACCGACTTACAAATGTACATCGATTCAAACACCGAGGTGATTGAGCTGGGCGAACGCTTGCTGGTACCCGGTTTTATCGATGGCCACACCCACTTCAATCAAGCCGGCAAACAACTAAGCGATGCCAACCTGTTAAAAATTGATAATGACCAGGCGCTTTCTGCGGAACTAAAGCGCGTCACAAGAAACCTAGATGATGGTGAGTGGATAACGGGAGGCTCATGGGGCGCCTATGAGAGCTGGCAAGACGGCTCCAGCGGAGAAAATAAAAATGACCTTCGCAGTCGCTGGCAGCCCGCGCGTCAAACGATTGACAACATTACCGGCTCAAACCCCGTTTTTATTAATAGCTTCGAGCGGCCAGCGGAACTCTATCTCGCCAACACAGAAGCATTAAGACTTAGCGGCTTGCTGGAGAAGCCGCTACCCGGTATGGACCTTGATGCGCAGGGCAAGGCAACTGGCCTCATTCGAAAAGGGTCTCCAGCCATCGATACCATTAAAGCCGTTGTTACCGAAAAATCGCATACCCGTATCATGAGCGAAGCCAGATCTGCCCTGAAGCGACTACGTGAAAATGGCGTCGTTGAAATTCACGATATTACAAAAACAGACTACGAAAATGTCTACCTCGAACTTCAGGAAAAAGGCGAGTTAACAACGCGCGTATGGATGCGTGCTGACCTAGCTCGAGCTGCTGAATTCAATCAGAAAAATATCAAAATGAACACGCATCCGGTAACAGGAAACGACGATGACTTTCTGCGTTGGGGTTCATACAAGGGCTATATCGACGGCATCATGGGAAACCACTCGGCCCTGTTCTTTGATCCCTATGAAGACAAACCAGAAGAGTTCGGTCGCTACAGAGACCATACAAGCGATGACAGGGAACATCGTGTCGAGAACATGGAAAAAATGTACAACTACCTGACCGAAGCTCACCGGGGCGGATTTACTGCTAATGTACATGCCATTGGTACACGCGGCGTCTCGTTAATGCTCGATACTTACGAGCGGCTGCAAAAGGATCTAGGTGGTTCTCTTGAAGGGTTTCGCGTTATTCACTGCCAAGTCGTAAGACCAGAGGATATGAGCAGATTTAAGACGCTGGGTGTCATTGCCGAAGTTAACCCCTACCATGTATCTGATGATATGCGCTGGATGGAAGAGCGTATTGGTCATGAGCGCAGCAAAGGCGCCTATGCATTTCGTTCGCTGCTCGCCAACGGCGCCACGCTGGTGTTTGCTTCCGACTGGCCAGGCACGAATGCGGCAGAATACTACAGCCATCCCAAATATCTGCTACACGCTGCGGTGAATCGAACGACGTTAAATGGTGCGCCAGCGGGCGGGTGGTTTCCGGAACAAAAAATTTCACTCATGCAAGCGATGATGGCCTATACGATTAATGGTGCGCGGGCTACTTTTGATGGTGAAGTTAAAGGGTCGATCAAAGCAGGTAAGCTCGCAGACCTTGTGATGCTTGATAGAAATATTTTTGAACGTCCTATGGAAGAACTTTTGTCGATGCAAATCGATATGACGATGGTCGATGGAAAAGTGGTTTACGAGCGAATGTAGGTCTTTTCAGCCAAAATATATCTTACAGTTGGCTGACCTAAACAAAACCCAAATTACTCGTTGTAAAATTGCTCAGACTCGGCGCAATGATGTCCAGTGCCGAAGTATCGACACCAAACCACTCTGCCAAGGTCCCCGCATACTGGTCAACTGAGGTAGTTGGAATGATTCGCCCGCCAGTTGCATCGTCATCACCACCAATTTCAAGTATCGGCATCTGCCCATATATCTGACGGCCGTTAACCGGACCTCCGGTTACAATCTGATGTCCGCCCCACCCATGGTCTGTCCCATCACCATTACTCGTTAAAGTACGACCAAAATCAGAATGGGTGAACGACACCACATCGTCATTGACGCCTAATTCAACCATGGCTAATTGAAATGCCTGAATCGAGTCCGCCACATCGGACAGTAGCCCGGGCTGTAATTCATTTTGGTCATCATGGGTATCAAAACCACCGGCACCAACAAAGAAAATCTGTCGACACATCTCGAACCTGTCTCGTACAGCTATCAGCCGTGCGATAATGTTTAGCTGTGCACCCAGAAACGAAGCTGGAAATACCGTGGCCAAGTCCGGTGCTTGAGCAAGCGCTTGGTTAACCAGATCTGCCGACGCTAAAGATCGCTTATGGACAGCCGCGAGCGCTCTCGCGTGAACATTGCCAAACTCGCTGTCAATATGTGACTCAAAAGCAGCCCTGCGTTCTGCTCCTAGCGCTGCTTCAGCGCCGAATGCGCCGTAGGTATTTGCGCCGGTTGTGCTTACTGAGTATGGAATTGATACAGCACCCGCCTGAAACAAGTTAGTACCGAAGGTCGAGGTATTCAGAGCAAGCAATTGGTCAGCGGTCTCCGCAGCGAGCTGGTCCGCTATTCTTCCAGCCCAGCCGGTCGCCAGCGAAGCATCTCCCTTCAGCGACTGCCATTGTGCCTGTTGATCGTTGTGCGAGAACAATTGGGGCGGCAGAGACGCAGCACCGCTCAAATATTGTTCTTTGGTTACCGGCGCTACGAGTGGTCCAACATTCGCAATGACTGCGGCATCACCCGCTTCAAAAAGCGACTGCAATGCGCCGGCAGAAGGATGGAACCCATAGGTTGCGCCATCGGAATTATCCGGGTTGATCGCTAGCAGGTCCAATTGCTCGACCGCCAGATTCTGCCGGGAGGCAGCATAAACGTTGTACTCAGCATTGCTGGTGGGAACCACCAAATTGAACGAATCGTTACCACCATAAAGGAAAATGTTTACCAGGCACTTGTAGTCGGAAAAACTATTATCGGCTGCGACAAGTTGTCTAGGCAGCAAACTCGCTAGGCCCGCACCTAACATGGTGCGACCACTGATGTTTAGGAACCGTCTACGATTTATCACCTTGAGATCTCCGGCTTTATGGTTATTCGATCAGTGCATATTCAACAGAGCTGACGATCTGATGAATCGCCTCGGTGACCCGGAATGCTGGCTGATCTTGTGGAATAGTATTTATCATTGCCAACGCTTCTGCTTCGAGCTCACTTGAGATAACGCCGCCAGTTAGCTTTTCTGCCATGCGTTGCAACAACACTTCTGGATCTCCTGACAGTGCCAAATAAGGTGCGATATCTATTCTAATTGCCTGATTACCGAGCGTGGTTGCATTGGAGTTTCTAATGTAAATGGATAACGCCAAATAGTCATTGACGCTGGCTGTCGTTGTTTCATTGGTTATTTGCATTTCAGGGGAAACAAGTCCTTGGTCCGAGAGCTCACCCGCAGGCGCATAGTCAGGGCTGAAGAAGTTGAAAACAGATGGAGAGCGCAGGGGCGCCTGACCAAAATCATTGTTAGGTTGCGGGTAAATATACCTACCGTTAGGTGCCGAGGCATCAAAAGCCCGCCATAATGAAACCAGCCTTAAGAGTGGCTCGACAAGCTTGCCGCCAATCCCACCAGCAACCGGTGTGCGAGCTTCAACATCCAGCAGTATGGCTTTGATAACGGCGCCAAGATCTCCACGCACGCCGAAGCCATTATCATTAAAAACTGTCGCGACACGTTCAACATAGGATGGACTGGGGTTTGCGCTGATAAAACGCTGGATCAGTCTGCGACTAATAAAGGGGGCGACATTCTGATGCGCAAAGATATTATCAAGTGCATCTGTGAGGTCTTGCTCCGGCGTTTGTCCCGCTGGGATCACAACCCCGTTTAGCAGTTTTTTTTCACTGGTATCATGGAAGCTCGAAAAGGCTTGCATAGGGACCAAATAATCTCTGCTGGGTCTATTAAATCTCACCGAGCCACCGAAGGTCCAACCCGTATAAACGTGAGCAAAACCTTCAATAATCGTTTGATCATAAGTTGGAATCAACTGCCCAGCACTGTCCAATCGGGGTGTGCCGTCAAGATTAAGCTCAACCGTTCCTATGGTAAACAGTTGCAAAGACTCCCTTGCATAGTTCTCATCTGGGCGAATATTTCGTGCAGCGTCGGGTTTCTCATTTCCTAGCATCGACAGATAAACACCCATCGCAGGATGAAGCGTCACAGCTCCTATCAGGTCTCTGAAATTGCCGAAAGCATGCTCACTCAACATATCGTAATAGCTGGCTAAACCACCTGCTCTGTTAGCCAAGGCACCTTGATCTGAGACCACCATGATTTCTGAAAGCGCGAAAGCCATTCGTTGCCGTAACTGGTCGTCATTCTCAAGAGCATATTTGAAAAAAGCTTCGAGGCGATTGCGTCGCCCCTCGGCACCGTTTTCAGGTAGAGGTAAGGCTGCCAGATGCTGGAGCTGTGACGACGCGGGGGCATTGATCTGATTATCAATCCAACCCTCATAACCCGTCGTCTGCAATGAAACGACATCCCCTTCTGCAGGCCCAAAACTGGCCTGCCTTAGAAATCGCGCACCCTCGGCCAGAGAAATATCTATCTCACCCGAGGGTGGATCAGGGGAAGGAGGGGGAGCCGGTATTTGGGGCGTGGCGGGAGAGGACTCGCCTCCGCCTCCGCCGCCGCAAGCGCCAAGGGCAAGTGCGAACAAGCTTACGAACATCGACCTGTAAATGCTGTGTAGAACCCTTCTCATAACGAGGCCATATCTCTGCAGATGCTAAATTCTACGCGTACAAAGGAAAATCCCGTCGCTGTCAAACAGCAGTCAGCGATAAACGGGCAAGAAAACCGGACAGGAATACCTCCATGCTGTATATGTCACTATCCCGTCTCGGCCTCGGCGGCAACAGGCTTGCGATCAACAGTGACTGCGCCGAGGTCGTTATCAACCGTCAGATAATGATCATACAATACCAGACTCGGCTTGACGCCGTAACGGTCCTGCATCATGACCCACCAGTCGTCGTTGTACCATGCCTCAGCGGCTTCACGCGATTCCCAAAGATACACACCGCCCCCGCCCTCATCGCTGCTGAGATAATCCTTTCGTATAAGGCCGGGCATACCAAGGTACTGGTCCGTTGTCTTCATGCCACCCATAATTGCCTGATCTTTTGACTTTTGACCTGGTAGTGGGATTTGTACGATTGCTATTAACATTTACGGCTCCTATTGGCTCTCTTGGATATGAAATTGAGTTTAGACTCGAGTATTGTCATATTGCCCTATTTATCACGGGGCTGTACAGAACGGCGACAACGTACCCAAGCATCGATAGCCATGACTCACACCTGTCGACGCATCAATACCGCTCGCCTTAATGATACCCCCAAGCCGCATTCAGAATTAAAGCTATGCCGGGCATACTATTTTCGCAATAACTTAGGCTCGGGCCTATGAACGTTTTGACAATTATGAAAGAAGATAAGAGTCGTCCCAATTTTTAACAGTTGTTAAATATTAATTGTGCCGGTCTAAATTATGCTCTAAATTATCGAGTCATAGCCAATTATCGGTAAGATTCCATGCGTCAAAAACAATCGCCGCTATTCACCAAAGACGAAATCACAAGAATATCTGCACCCCTAGATAAGGCCTACACATTACCCGCTGCTGCTTACACGTCCGAGGAAATCTACAGAGCAGAACAGAAAAAGATATTCAAAAAATCCTGGCTCCCGATTGGACGTATTGAGCAACTGCCCGAAGCCGGCAGTTTCATAGCAGCAGACCTGCTTGATCAACCCATCATCGCCGTGCGCGATACGGAGCAGGAAATTCGAGTATTATCGAACGTGTGTTTACATCGCGCTGCAAGGCTTGTTGAAGGTGAAGGTAAACAGTTGAAATTCACCTGCCCGTATCATGCATGGAGTTACGATACGAAGGGTCAACTAATCGCGGCACCCATGATGGAAACTGCAAAGAACTTCGATATTCGAGATTGCAAACTTCCAGAGATTCGATCGGAGATATGGGAAGGCTTCATCATGGCCACACTCGACCCAAACGCGAAACCATTTGCGTCGCAGGTCAAGGGGCTCACCGAGCAATTTACCCAATATCAAATAGCCGAACATGTGATTCAACGTACGCTGGAATTTGACAGCAATTGGAACTGGAAAGTGCTGGTTGAAAACTTCATGGAAGCTTATCACCACATCGGTACACACTCGACAACACTACAACCAGGCTTTCCTTCTCGACAGTCTAGGGTACCGGATAACGATGGGCCATGGTCAATTCTGGAAATGCCCACAGGTGAATCAGCAGAAGACGCCGCCGATCACGGCAGCCTCAAACCAACGCCTGGAATAAAAGAAGAAGATCTTGGCACCCTCTGGGCTAATGTCGCTTTTCCCTGCCTCACTTTTGCTGTCCAGAGCGACATGCTCATCTGGTTTCAGATTATTCCCAGAACAGTCGACAACTTTTTGCTGAAGGTGCACCTCTGTATTCACAAACAAAATCTGGACTTGCCTGACCTCCAGCGGCAACTGGATGCTTCCGCTGAGATCGTGAGTTTTATCCATACTGAAGACATCGCTGCAAACGATATCGTGTGGCGGGGACTAAATGCACCACTGACGACTCAGGGCCGATTATCTACCTATGAGAAATCCATCTGGCAGATGAATCAGTGGTGGTTGTCGAAAATGGAACTGGCGTAGTCAGTTGACGCTTACAAAGACCTAACAATTAACTTCTGTTTGGAACAATTTTACAGGATCGCGCTTTTTTACTGATTTCTGCCAGACGACTGGGTCTGGCAAGGAACCCCCTCAGGGCTAAGTCAGCGGCGGCACTGGCTTGAGCCTCGATTGACCCCAGCGATTCTAGTTCCAGCGCTATCATACTAGTTTCCGTCAACTGAAAAATCTGTTCCGTTGCAAGCATACTATCTACTTCTCGAAAAACCTGACAATCGACACATTGGACGACACATCGTTTGAAATTTGCAATCATTGACTCTCTTTGCGCCTGCGCTACTTCGAAACCCGCCAGTCTCAACTCCGGCAAGTAGAAGAGCCGCGTGAGCTCATGCGCCCCGGCGACACTGATGACTTCCTCATAAATCATTTTATAAAGCGCAACTTCCGGGGCCAAATTTTCTTGCTCCAGCGCCTCATGAAACAACAATGTCCTGCTGGCTAGCGCCACAATAAGTTCATTTAGCAGCTGATCTTTCGTTTTAAACATGTTCAAAATTGATGGCGCTGAAACATCAAGTTGATCTGCTATCTTTCTCAGGCTAGCGCCGGCATAACCAAAACGTGCGATCATCTGCGCCGCAGTCTTAAACACCGCATGTTTGGAGAGGTGCGGTCGGCCATCGGCTCTGGGCCTTCCAACGGGGCGTTTCCCGCTAATCGGGCTCTCTGACTTATTCATTAAATACTCGAACCAAACCTGGTCTCAGCGATACCCCGCACGCCCAGACCAGTAATTCTGTATAGACCTCCAGCGCCAGCTTCATTTGAGACTCTGTTGCCAGAATTACTGATCGATGTGACATAAAGTTCGTCGAGGTCACGACCACCAAACATAACCGAACTGGGCAGCTTCACCGGCATTGAAATCCTTTTTAGCAACTCTCCGTCCGGCGACAACATGCCAATTTCACTAGAACCCGTCAGCGCCACCCACAAATTGCCATCGCTATCTACGGTCGCGCCATCTGATCCCGTCTGGTGTTTTTCGCCTTCGAACAGCACTCGCTTATTTGTCAGCGGTCCATCGGGGTGATAATCATAGGCCAGAATTCGACGCCGACCATCATTAAAATAAAACACGTCGCCTGCTGGACTAAAGCAAGGACCATTAGCCACAATCACGTCGTCTTCAAGCACTTCAACGCCGAGGTCAGGGCTAACACGGTACAACGCACCCAGCGCACGGTCGCGGACTTTAATGCCCATTGAGCCGGCAAGAAAGTTCCCTGCTCTGTCCGTCTTGCCATCGTTAAAGCGCGTTTCCGGAAGGTCGCCCTCCGGATCAGAAACTAGATCAAGTTGACCGGTTTTAGTATTAAAGAAATAAATTCCCGTCTGCAGTGCAACAATCACTCGGTCGTCATCAATCAACGCCAAGCTACCGATCATGGAGGGCATTGACCACACCTCTGGCTTCTGGCCGTCAACTTTCATTGGATCTTCCAGCCGAAAAATCTTGCCTGCATAGGAATCGACCCACCACAATGCGCTTTTTTCAGCATCCCAAACGGGACCTTCTCCTAGGTCGTTGGTTACGTGCGTTACTCGTTCGATCGAGATCATTTTGTTCATTCTCGCAACAGCGGCTAGTCAATAGACCGGCGCGGTCTCGGCGAATAAAGGTATTTCCATCATTTTGTCGAACCAGGCGACCAGTGCCGGAGAACTTTTACGCCAGTCGTCCTCTGGGTTTCGCCAGTCTGCGTAACCGAGGCAAGAAACCACGGCAATGGAGGCGAAGTTGATATCCGTCGATGCTCCATCAAGTAATTCATTTAACCTATCGTAGCAACGAGCCGAGCGATCAGCTTCTTTCTTCAGTACTGCAACAGAGCGACTGGCTTCATCACGCTGATTCTTTTCCATAGAGCGCGCGAACAGTGAATCCATAAGGACTGATGCGACAGATTCAATCTCTAATTGTTTAACCTGTGCCCGTGGGTCTGTAGGCGACAATTTTCCGCCCGCTAGATCATCGAGATATCGACTTATCAATAAACACTCGGAAATCGCCAGCCCCGGTTCAACGACAAGGACAGGAATTTTATTTCCTGGCGACTCTGATGGTAGATGATCAAAACCCTTTATCGTAACTTCCTCTACCTGGTCCTCCAGACCACAGGCACGAACCGCCACCCTTACTCGTCTGGCGTAGGGGGAATTACCACTTATATGCAACTTCATCATCAGTCTTACTCCAAAACAATCGACACTCTATTTGTGACAATAACCCAATGTATCCAAACTTGCATGATTCTCAAGAATCTTGATCCTTATCAATTTAAATATTAAATAGTCCCGATATGCTTTGATCAATTCAGGAGACAGAAAGCATGTTGAGTATCCGCGAAATTATGACAACCGACCTCTTCACGCTAGAGGCGAGTGCTACTCTGGCAGGGGCGGAACAGCTCATGAAAACTCACCGGGTTCGGCACATTCCTATTATCGATGTTGAAAAAAGATTAATTGGTCTAATTACACAACGAGACATTCTGGCCGCTGATAAAACAGGCATATTTGTTTCAGATGTCATGAGACGGGACCTTTATACCATCTCCCAGACTGCGGATATGAGAGCAGCAGCGCTCATGCTGCAGAAACATAAAATTGGTTCTCTACCCGTACTACAGGGAGAGAAGTTGGTGGGCATTATCACAGACTCTGACTATGTTGGGCTGGCGATAAATCTGCTCGAGCAGATGGAAGCAATTGAACCAGATGACTTTGATGACTACGATGCAGCAGACGCGACTGACGAGGTTTAGCTCAGCTAGGCATTAATCAATCAGGTCACCATGACAATTCTTAAGTTTCTTACCGCTGCCACAGAAACAGGGATCTTTTCTCCGAGGCAAAACAGCGAGTTCCGGCCTGTGCTGACCATCAATATAAAACCAGTCGTCACCTTCTCGCAGAAACCGCGATGCTTCACATAGGCATTGCAATCGCTGATCTGATAGCTGGACAAAGTAAGCTCGAAAACTCACCTGCTTATCTTCGGCAGTCAAAATTTCAAGCCCCAACCAGCTTGTTTCATGATTACTCTTTTCAAGCTCGTCGAGAGAAAGTGTCCCCCTAGTATCCGGGTAATGCGTATCAACCAGATATTGATACTCGCAACGCGCGTAAGCTGCATACCTTGACCTCATGAGCTGCTCAGCACTCCGCGCTTTCTTCACACCTCGGTGTAGAAGTCGGCAGCAAGCGCTATAGCTTTGGCTACTGCCACAGGGGCAGGCTTGCGCTTTCATGGCATATCACTCATTAGCAGTTTTCCTAATCACCCATTCAAAGCCTGTTCGCAGCGCACAGGTCGTCGTTCAGCCAAGCTTTGACCCTTAAGACTGACAGCCACATTTCTTCGGCGACGCGCTATGTCAGTGAAGGACTCAGGATTAAGACAGCTTACTGCATCGATCAGGCAAGATCAGCTTTCATGATGTCGCTATTTCGCTACCGGGGAGAGAGCTTACTTAAAGAAGCCTAAAAACATAGCATCACCAACTTTTACTCCTTCTTCTTTTGTCCAGCAAGCGCTCGCTTGGTCTTCGCGGTCGCAACAGCAGTCAAAGGGTCTTCTGGCCACGGGTGTTTAGGATAACGCCCTCTCATATCTTTCCTGACATCCTGATAGGTATTGCGCCAAAAATGCGCTAGATCCTGCGTTACCTGCAAAGGTCTGCCTGCAGGAGATAGCAGGTGAATAACCACAGCCATCTCGCCGTTCAGCAACAGCGGGGTGTCGGACATGCCAAATAACTCCTGAAGCTTTACCCCCAGGACAGGTGGGGTTTGTAAATAATCTAGCTTAATGCTGGCACCAGAGGGCACAGTCATTGTCTCAGGTACAACTTGTTCGAGGGTCTTTTGCTGCTCCCAAGTGAGCAACCCATGAAGTATTTGCGCAAGCGCTAGCTTCCTAAAATCCTCCGGTTTCGTCACTGGGTCTAGAAAGGGGGCTAACCAGTCTTCCAGATTTGCGATCAAGTCATCATCGGTGATGGCGGGGAAAGTCGCATCATGGGTACCCGCAAGCTGCACTCGAGCTTGCCAATTTCGCAGATCTTTATTCCAAGGCAAATATTCAAGACCAACACCTCGAAGATGATCAATCAAGGCCTTCACACGCGCCTCGCGAGAGACAGACGCGAGTTTCCTGCGGGAAAAAACCAGCTCACCAACAACCCGGCGATGTTCGGCAACAAACCTATTTTCTTTTTTACTCCACTCAATGACTTCTTTTGTCTGAACCAGTGGTTGCAGTGGACCTTCAAGTAACTCAGGGTCAAGCACCGCCCCCGAACGAATTACATCGCCCTGACTCCGCGACAGCCCACTGACTTCCGCAACCGCCAACCACTGATCATGGGTAAACTGGGCCCCTCGAGGCAGCGTCGCACTTCTTCCATTTGCCAGCTGATAGCCACCGGAATGCCGCTTTCGTGCAATGCGATCGGGAAAAGCGCAAGCCAGCAAAAAAGAGACAGTCTGTTCAGCAGAGATACCGCCTGCCATGGCTTGCTTGGTCATGTCTTGCTTGGTCATGGCTTGCTTAGTCGCTGCTTTCTTCACTTGACTCTCGTATTGTCGAGCGAGTTGCAGCGTCCTGCTTTTCCATCCCTCCTGCTCTCTTGGGCACCGCGTCTGCCCGATAAGTATACTTACCCGACTTGTCATATCCGGATTATCAAAAGGATCACGGTCAGACAATACAGCAGCGATCAACGTCGCCGTTTGCAACCTGTCAAACTGCCAACCCATCAACAACATATGCGCCAATCTGGGATGCACCCCAAGCACAGACATTTGCTCACCGTGATCTGTCAGTACAAAACTGCCGGTCGATGAACCGCTGACCGAACCAGTCGCTGCCCCAAGATTAATCAGCATCTGCCTAGCTTGAGCAAGTGGACCTGATGGGGGAGAATCAATCCAGGTTAGCTCGTTTGGCTCACCAATACCCCAGCGCAAAAGCTGAAGCACAAGAGGCACAAGGTCTGCGTTAGCTATCTCCGGTTTCGCATGAACTGCAAGTTCCTGTTGCTGCGAAGCCGACCACAGCCGGTAACATTTACCGGGTCTCAGTCTGCCAGCACGACCCGCTCGCTGAATACTTGAAGCGCTTGATATGCGTTGAGTTACAAGTCGCGTCATGCCTGAAGAAGGGTCAAAGGCAGGCACCCGCACCAGACCGCTATCAACAACGACATCAACACCTTCAATCGTCAGGCTGGTCTCAGCGATATTAGTTGCTAGCACAATCTTTCGATGCCCCGGTGAAATAGCATACTGCTGCGCTTGTTGACTGAGCGAACCGAACAACGGTAATACTTCAACATTTGCATTATGAGCAAATCCCGCTTCTGACAGTTTTTTCAGTGTTTGTCTTATCTCCCCTTCGCCGGGCAAAAAAACAAGTATGCTGCTATCCGGATTTTCTGATTCGGCCTGCCTGATTGTTTCAACTATACGGTCTGCTATTTTCTCTCGGATTTTGGCCGCCCGGCCGTAGATCAGCTCAACGGGATATTGTTTACCTTCGCTGGAGATGATTGGCGCCTGAATAACTGCCGCGACTCGGTCGCTATCCATGGTCGCAGACATCACCAGCAACTTAAGCGGCTCTTCTCGGAATATCTCCCGGCTTTTTAAACATAGACTTAAAGCCAGATCAGCATCAAGTGACCGCTCATGAAACTCATCAAAAATGACGAGTCCAACACCAGAGAGCGTCGGATCTTCCATCAACATTTGAGTCAAAACACCTTCGGTAATCACTTGGATTTTTGTCGCCGCACTCAGTCGGGACTCAAGACGCATTGCGTAGCCAACCGTCCGACCAACCTGCTCACCGTAAAGTTCGGCCATCCTATGGGCTGCTGCTCGGGTTGCGATTCTGCGCGGTTCCAGCATGAGAATCTTGCCCTGACCAAGCCAACTCTCGCCCATCAGAGCTAGTGGCACTAGGGTCGTTTTGCCTGCACCTGGGGGTGCCTGAAGCACAACTTGGTCATTCGATTGAAGCGACGCTTTAAGCGCGCCCAGTACTTCCGCTACCGGTAGACCTTGATCGATCATTGATTGCGTATCACGAGGAAGATGGCGTGCTTTTCACTGAACGCACATTTACTCTGCTTCAACAATTTCATAATCGTGGGTGATCTCGACCCCACCTTTGCCCAACATAATTGATGCAGAGCAGTATTTGTCTGCAGAGAGATTTATTGCGCGCTTTACCTGAGTTTCTTTCAGTGCTTTGCCTGTAACGATAAAATGAATATGAATCTTGGTAAACACACTGGGTATTTCGTCGGAACGTTCGGCATCGAGCTGCGCGACACAATCCGTGACCTGTTGTCGCGCTTTTTTCAGCATCATCATTACATCAAAACTCGTACAGCCGCCCATCCCCATGAGTACCATTTCCATTGGTCGCACACCGACATTACGTCCACCTGAGGAGGGCGGCCCGTCGATTGCAACCACATGCCCGCTTTCAGACTCGGCAAGAAACATGACATCTTCAACCCATTTTATGCTGGCTTTCATTAACTCTCACTTTTCAACTTTGGATGATTAAGCGCCGACAACGACACCGGGTACAAGGTCACCGACCTCTGAAATCGGGCGTGCGTTTTTCCTTAAATGCCCGCCTGCCCTCGGCGCCATCTTCACTATCTTTCACAGCAAGTAATTTGTCACGGGCAATCGCAGAAATTTCCGCAGGCCCCCGAGGAACCGTGTCCGCGACTAGACCCTTGATAGTATCAACCACGAGCGGCGCGCTTATTTTCAAAATATTAGCGTATTCCATCGCAGCATCCATTTGCTCACCCAGGGGTACAACCTTGTTGACCATGCCGACTTCATAAGCTCGTTGAGCCGGCAAGTCCTGACCCAGCAGCATGAATTCCATCGCTATTTTGTGCGGAATGCGTGCAGCACAACCAGCGATCAGTCCACCAGTAAAACCTACCTGCGCCTCCGGGTACTTAAAAATCGTGTTATCGGCAGCGACAACAAGATCGCACATCTGAACCAGAATATAGGCGCCGCCCACGCAATAGCCCTGCACCACCGCTATGATTGGCTTGTTAGTCACGACGCCCACACCAGGTACACCCTGCCACATCTCTTTCGGCGGATTCTTGATATCGGCGCCCACGGAGAAAGCCCTGTCACCCTCAGCACACAGAATGGCACATCGTTCTTCAGATGCGTCATATTGCATAAAAGCAGATCGCAAACCCTGTATCACCTCTTCATCAAGGGCATTCAGCTTATCGGCGCGTGTGATTTGGATAATCGCAATGCCGTCTTTCACGGTATAGCTCACAACGTCTGACATTTAATACTCCTTTCTTCCCTTGACGCCGGTGATGGCATTTCAAATTCAAACCCCGGTAGCATCGCCATACTTGCTGCCCTTTGCATAATACCTTGAATGCCATATACCCGTTTGGTCCTCACCGGGTATTGGCATGCGCCAGCTTTTTACACTGGCTGAACGCAACGCCACTCTATATAACGCACGGGGTTGATCAATCGTGTTATTCACATAGGCCTCTGCCTCGTTTGTGGGTACGTAGCGCATGGCAATTTGGCGGTACAAATCCCGCCAAACATCATCATGACCCACGTCGTGTACCAACTCGGCTTTATCCTCTATCACCAATTTTCGGTAAGGTAACGCATCTTCATCAATGCACAGACACACTCGCGGATCAGATTTCAGACAGGCGAACCACTCGGATCGCTCCCTTGGTGTAAAGTAAATTGCACCATCATGGAAGATAAACCAGATAGGTGTGACCAGCGGGCTGCCGTTATCTCTGACACAGGCAATCCGCATCAGCACACCCGGCTTAGTTAAAAATTCATCTCTTTCTTCGTCTCTCAATTTAGGCATCTCGTCACCTTCCCCTGCGCTAAAATAAACTGATGAATGAAGTTATCATTGAATTTGAATGTAGCGGAATACTAAGCGAATTGAAATCCGGTCAATGTATCAAGCAACCAGGCACACAACATTATTGTTCACCACGCGGCATGGCTTTTCTCACTTCGGGATCAAACCCCGATGCTGCCCATTCTCCCTGTGCGGTATTCCAATGTGAGAAGAACATTCTGACCTCAAGGTTTTCGTGCATCGCCAGCCGTTCCGGAAACAAATTCCAGTCAGTTAACACAGGTGAGGGAGAGCGTCGGTACTTGCTTGTTGTCGGGAGCGCGCTCTGCAGCCAGCCTCCTCGAGCGTAGTATTGATGCCAGGTACGACGGGGTTGAATACCGTCTCCATCCAACCGTGTATGAAACAGCGCAGTATCATAGAGAATGCAGGTACCGGCAGCGCCTCGAATCGGCAGTTCCTGATAATCATCGCCCAATGCATCGTGTGCTTCCTTAAGCGTTTCAAATTTGTTACTTCCCGGCACAACACAGAATGCCGGGTTAGCTTCGCCAACATCACTCAGATAGTGAATTGCACACAAATAATCGCAGGGTAAATAAGGCGATCGAAGGAAGCGATCTTCAATCGTAGCATCATGATGGAAGTTCATTGCGCCGACACCGCTGTTTGCCGGAGTTTCCCTTAAGTTAAATTCCGCAAACCGCACATGTTCTTTTCCGCCAAGCAAATGCGCAACAACAGGGAACGAATTAGGGTGACGAGTGAATCGATCAAGTTCCGGATGATCCAGCAAAGGTTGCGAGAAGATGAGCCCCTGATTTCGGTGATGAGGTTTTCGCTTATCTGACAAACCCCAGACCCCGGGATCACGTCTTTGGGACTCGTCACAAAAATTGTTCAAAAAATCGACATCCTCACTGCCAAGGCTATCCGACAGGACCGCAAATCCGTTCTGCTCAAAGAACGCGTAGATGTCAGCGGGATCGCTCTCAACTGGGAAAACTTTTATGCCATTCTCTTTAACGCAACCAAATCCCTGAGCTGCAAGATCTGGATCGCCGCTTTTATTTTCCTGTGCAACCAACTTCACACTCATTTCTATTCTCCGATGTTCACTCGTAAAACCCTATGTAATTTGGCACTGTCACAACTTGATTTAGTCTTATATCATCAAACAACTTTTCTCTTCAATTTTACAGGTGACCTGCATGACTGTTTCCGCCCGGATTGTTGTACAACCTCAAGAACCTGCACCGCTTCAGATTATCGAACTGGACCTTCCTGCACCTGGCCCTCATCAAGTGGTTGTCAAACAATACGCCAGTGGCGTCTGCCATAGCCAATTACATCAAATGCACAACCCCCGGCAGAACCCCATTGTCCTTGGGCATGAGTCAACCGGCGAAGTCCTTAGCGTTGGTAGCGAGGTCAGTCACGTCGCGCCGGGGGACACTGTCATGGTGACCTGGGTGCCGCGAGATGCAGCGAACACCGACCGAGCACCGAGTCCGGCGGCAATTTCCTTGCCTGATGGCTCTGTCGCCAGATCGCAAAATGTCTTTACCTGGGCTGATACAACGATCGCGGATGAACAGTATGTGGTGAAAGTCGACGCAAATATCAAGCGAGACGTCACCTCTATCATCGGCTGCGCAGTAATGACCGGTGCTGGCGCAGTAGAGAATACCGCGAAGGTGCAGGCCGGGGAAAGCGTCGTCATCTTTGGCGTTGGTGGCGTTGGCCTATCAGCGGTTGTTGCAGCAAAAGAGCTTGGTGCAGATCCGATCATTGCCGTCGACCTGGACGATGAAAAGCTCGCATTCGCAACAAAGTTTGGCGCAACTCACACGATTAACGCTAAAAACGAAGATGCCATCAAAACGATCAAATCACTGACAACCAACCCCGCTAAGAGAAGTTTTATGGGCAATCCAATTGCCGGGGCAGACTATGCTTTTGACTGCATAGGATTAAAACAAACCATGGAACAAATCGTTCCTGCGGTCAAAAACGGATTCTTCGGCGCAGAACCGGGTGGCACCGCAGTACTGGTTGGTGTACCGCAGACACCCGTTGAGCTTAATGCTTCCGACATTCTGGTTAACGAGAAAAAGTTTATCGGCAGCATCGGTGGCAGCTGCGTACCTGACAGAGACTTCCCTAAATACCTTAACTGGTATGAAAACGGCAAATTAAACTTGGATGTCATGGTGACAGAGCGGTTCAGCATTGACCAGATTAACGAAGCGACAAAGGCGCTGGAAAATGGCGAGATCTCCGGCAGAGCAATTCTGGAGTTCTAAGCGAGATTATTTCCAACTAGACCGAAGGGTTTTTGATGATTATTGACAGAGAAAAGTTAACCCAGTTTGCGACCGAAATCTTTTTGGGTGTCGATACACCCATCGATAAAGCCCGTGAAACCGCAGAGCATCTGGTTGAGGCGAACCTCAAGGGGCACGATTCACATGGCGTTGGTATGATCCCGCGCTATGTTTCAGCCGCAAAAAACGGCTTCCTTGATGTCCATGCCAATGCGGAATTAGTGAAAGATAAAGGTGCTGTCTTACTCGTCGATGGCCACCAGGGTTTTGGTCAGGTTGTCGGCCGTCAGGCGACAGATATGGGCCTTGAAAGAGTGAAAGACACCGGTATCGTGTGCATCGGCTCGAGAAACAATCATCACTTGGGCAGGATAGGCACTTATGCCGAGCGTTGTGCTGAAGCGGGTTATGTCTCAGTGCATTTTGTCAATGTCGTTGGGCATCCCCCTTTTGTCTCTCCGTGGGGTGGGCGCGACAAGCGCATGCAAACAAACCCTTTCTGTTGTGCAGTGCCAACAGACGATGACCCCATTGTGCTGGACATGGCCACATCCGCGATTGCTCTCGGCAAGGTACGCGTTGCCGGAATGAAAGGTGTCCCACTACCAGAGGGCTCTCTGTTCGACGTCCAAGGCTCCCCCACCACAGATCCCGGTGCGATCGCTGCCGGCGGCTCCCTTGCGCCTTTTGGCGCGCACAAGGGTTATGGGCTGGCACTTATATGCGAACTGCTAGGCGGCGGACTGGCTGGCGAATGGACAATGCAGGATGTCGCCAAACAGCAAGACACGACAATCAATCATATGCTGATGTTTATCATTGACCCGGATGTCTTTGGTGGTCAGGACAGCTTCAGGCGAGAGGTGATGGGTATGCGCGACTGGCTACATTCTTCTGATCCTGCTGTTGGCTTCGACCGTGTCCGAACACCGGGAGAACCCGAACGCGAGACAATGGCAGAGCGTCTTGAGAAGGGTATTCCAGTAGATGAACAATCCTGGGACACAATTTGTACCGCAGCAATCAAAGCTGGCATGAGCGAAAGTGAAGTAAAAGTCTATACCTAGATCATGTCCACAGATCAGACATGAAGGCTCTGATGTTACGAGACCAAACCCACTGTTGAGGGTTTCTTGACAGTCAATAACTGATTTTTTCAAAGCACCAATAGGAGAAACACATGAAACTAGGACTGGGCGTTGGCCCTACCGGCGCACCCGGCGGCGAGCGAATGATAGACCTAGCAAAAGAGGCTGAAAACCTTGGTTATGACACGATCTGGTGCCCTGAAATCTACGGTATGGATTGTTTCACACCACTTGCTTGGATTGGCGCGCATACAACAAAAATAAACCTCGGCACTTCGATCATGCAGATCTCTGCCCGCAGCCCCGCAAGCGCCGCCATGCACGCCGTGGCAATGGACTACCTCTCTAATGGTCGACTCATACTCGGCATCGGTGTCTCGGGACCACAGGTTGTTGAGGGATGGTATGGTCAGCTTTATCCCAAACCACTGGCTCGAACCAGAGAATGGATTGAGATCTTCCGTAAAATTATTGCCCGTGAAGAACCTGTGGCTTTCGATGGCAAACACTATCAGCTGCCGCTTGACGGTGGCACTGGATTGGGCAAACCTCTCAAGTTGATGCAACACCCATTGCGAGATCACATTCCGGTCTATTTGGGTGCCGAAGGCCCCAAGAACGTTGCACTCAGCGCTGAATTATTCGATGGATGGATTCCCATGTTTCTTTCTCCCTATCGCATGGGCGAACAATACGCCGATGCAATGGCGATCAAAGGGCAGGACTTTGAAATTGCGGCAGCAGTACCCGTGGTGATTGATGACGATGTAGACAAGGCGCGGTCACAGGTCAAACAAAACGTTGGATTCTACATTGGCGGTATGGGCGCCAAGACATTTAATGTACACAAGGACCATGTGTCCAGAATGGGTTTTGGTGATGCAGCAAATGAAATACAGGACCTCTTCATGGCAGGTAAACGAGACCAGGCTTTTGCCGCGGTACCGGATCAACTCGTGGATGAAATCGCACTTTGCGGTCCAAAAGCGCGCATCAAGGAAAGACTGCAGGGATGGAAAGACAGCCCTGTCACACAATTGAATATCGGGTCCGCCAACATGGACACCCTGCGCTTCTTCGCGGAAGAGTTGCTATAGGCAGTCGCCTCAACAGTTGCCGACCATCCGACAGCTCTTGAGGTTGGTCTATTCCGCGATCAGAGCACCGGTTTTCAGTGCCTTCAACTCGTCCTCATCCAGCACCTTTTTGAGCTTCTCTATTTCATCAGCGGCTTCTTTTTGACGACGCCACATCACGCTGTATACGCCCTCTAGCGCCAACAACTCATTATGACTTCCGCGTTCTACGATGCTGCCTTTATCCATCACCAGAATTTCGTCAGCATGCACAATGGTCGATAACCTATGGGCGATCACCATCGTTGTTCGATTTTTAGATACCTCTTTCAGCGCGGCCTGAATTTCTCTTTCAGTCCCGATATCGAGTGCAGATGTTGCCTCATCAAGCACAAGCACCGGTGGGTTTTTAAGCACCGTTCTCGCAATCGCTACCCGCTGCTTCTCACCTCCGGACAATTTCAACCCGCGTTCACCCACCCGGGTCTCATAGCCCTTGGGCAAGCTGAGAACAAACTCGTGAATGCTCGCTAGCCTCGCCGCATCAAAAACCTCCTGCTCAGTCGCATCCGGACGACCATAGCGAATGTTGTAGGCAATCGTGTCATTGAACAACACGGTATCTTGAGGAACGATCCCAACAGCGCTGCGGAGACTGGCCTGCGTCACATCAGCGACGTTGTTACCATCAACCGCGACTTTCCCAGCATTCACATCGTAGAAACGATAAAGCAATCTGGATAGCGTCGATTTACCTGCGCCACTGGGTCCGACAATGGCTGTGGTTGTTCCGGGGGCAATGGTAAAACTGACATCACTCAGCACTGACCGCTCTGGTTCGTATCCAAAGTTAACGCCAGTGAACTGGACTTCACCATCCCGCACTTCCAGATCCGTAGCGTTTGCCTTGTCGCGAATCTCCGGCTCAAGATCAAGTAGCTGGAACAAAAATTCCATATCGACGAGCGCCTGCCGAATCATCCGGTAGGAGGAGCCTAGAAAACCCAAAGGGATAAATAGCTGAAGCATAAACGTGTTGAGCATGACAACTTCACCTATGGTCAGCATGCCGTTGCTATAGTCATCTATCGCGATAACCAGAATGGCGATCTGACAGCAAACACGCACCAGCAACTGCCCACCGTTGAGGACACCTAGCGTCGTTTGGCTCTTTACCGCTGCGCCCATATATTCTTTTAACGCGTGGTCGTACCTCTTCGACTCGTATTGCTCGTTACCGAAATACTTGACGGTTTCGAAATTCAGCAAACTATCGACGCCAATGGTCATCGCCCGGGACTCTTCAGCCACCATCTTTCGACGAAACTTTGTGCGCCACTCGGTAAAGAAAAGCGTGAAAAGTATGTAGCACGCAATCGCAACAAGTATGACGCCAACATACTTGAGCGGATATCCATAGCCAAGGTAAAGACAAACGACAAAAATTTCGAAGAGTGTTGGCCCGATATTAAAGGCGAACAAGCCAACAATTTGCTGCATAGCTCGGGTGCCACGTTCTATCGCACGGGACAAGCCGCCGGTATGTCGATCAAGGTGGAAACGCATGCTCAGCTGATGCAAGTGCTCGAATGCCCTAATACCGATGGTACGCTGGGCAAACTCAGAGACCGGTGTAAACACCGCTGCCCGGATTTCAGTCAGTAACCCCGGCAACATCACAGTTAAACCGTAGAGCAGCACAAGCCCTAATAGACCTGCACCGGCTATATCTACCCCATCCGTTCCGGGTATCAGCGCACTCAGTCCGTCAATCAGGTCTTTTAGCACAATCGGCCCGTACACATTCGCGGTCCTGCCGATCAGCAGACAACCAAGTGCAATCACAACCCGGGTTCGAATTTCGACTTCGTTTTTTGGCCAAAGAAACGGTAGTACGGAAAGTATTGTCTGCAGCGCGGAGCGTTGCACACCACCCTCTAGCGAAAGCGCATCATTTGCTTTTCTGTCATGTGCGAGAAATTCCATGACAGCATATTACGCGCTGGGTGCGCTGCGGGCTAGGGCCTGAACTGCAGCGCCCTCGAAACCAACTCACCCGGTTGAGAAACGACGCTGTAAGCCATTTTAACCCACTCGCAAACATAGCGCCGGGTCTCCCTTGGGTCAATCATCTCTTCCATCTGAAATTTGCTCAGTGGGCCAACAGGTCCTCTCGCACTTTCGATGCGAGCATAGAGCTCAGCCCTCAAAGCCTCAGGGTCTTCCGCTTCTGCCAACTGCCGCTTGTAAGCAGCTTCAATACCACCCTCGGGAGGAATACCACCGGCGTCAGTCGCAGGCCAAACAACGCGCATCGAGGCTGCTGCTCTTGGAGTTGCAAAGTTATTGCCCGCAACACCAAAACTTCGCCGCATGATCACGGTAAAAATCGGCACTTTCACCTGAGCAAAGGCAACCATCCATTCACCACCCTTACGTATGGTGCCGGCAATCTCGTGCTCAACGCCCACAGCGAAGCCTGGATTATCAATCAGATTCAACACAGGGATATGAAACAGATCACAAAGATCCAAGTGACGTTTTAACTTATCACAGCCATCAGCGGTCAGTGCCCCGCCATTAACGTGGCGGCTATCAGAGGCGATGACACCTAACGGGTGTCCATTGAATCTGACAAATCCTGTAATTTGGTCTGTACCCCAAAGACCACCGATTTCAAAAAATGAATTTTTGTCTGCCATCAACGTAATTGCTCGCCGCATATCAAAGGTCGTGACACGTTTGCGCGAAATCAGCGTAAACAACTCTTCTTCCCAGCGATCAACCGGATCTGCAGGATCGGGCTCTTTAATCGGGGGTGCTTCATATACGCTGGAAGGTAGATAAGACAAAAACTGTTTGGTCATTACAACAGCTTCCTCTTCCGTCTCTGCCAGATTATCGACCGAGCCATTGGTACAGTGTATATGCCAACCACCGAGCTCTTCCTTGGTAATATCATAACCCACCGCATGCGAGACCACAGGCGGGCCTGCAACAAACAGTTGTGCGATGTCGCGCACCATGACAGAAAAATGGCCTAGCACTGCTTTAGCAGCACCCAGGCCTACGACACTACCGAGGAGTAAATTAACAACCGGCACCGTCGCCAGCTGCTCGGTGTACATGGTACTACCGAGATGTCCCGGCAAGAACGACCCTCCGCCACCAGCGACTCGCGGTTTACCTGCGGATATTGCGCCCTGGCTTTCTTTTGCGCTGCTGTCGCCCTCTTTCTTTTGTGCGGGCACCATCGAGGCAACACTGCCCCCGCCGGATGACCCGTCCAGCATGCGAATAGACGGCATACGCATTTCGATAGATAACTGATCGAGGTAGCCACTCTTCGCAGCAATTGCGCCATCGGAATGGCCTCCACGAGAGGTGAAGTCATCTGCGCACACGATCAGCGTTCGACTGTTGACTTCGCCCCAACCCCCGATGCTATTTGCGGGGGTAAAAGCAGCAATTTCACCGTGCTCATCATAGGATGCAAAACCAGCGATGCTACCTACCTCCCTGAAGCTATCCTTGTCCAACAGCAGCATCACTCGGTCTCGGCAAGTGAGTTTGCCTCGCGAGTATTGACGCACAACACCCGGGTCTTTCGACTCAGGCTTTAATCTCTCTATCGCGAGTCTTCTGAGCGTGTTCACTTCGTCGAGCATCGGACGCCAAGTATCGTCAGGCTTCAACACATGAACCAAGCCTTCTCCGGCTCCTTCTGTTTTAGAAAGCACCAGCATCACTTGCCCAGTGACTACGGTATCTCCAACCTTTAGCTGCTGCATTGACCTGACGACACCCGCACAAGGCGCTGTCACGGCTGTTTCCATTTTCATAGCGGTCATCACCACAAGATTAGCGCCCGCCGCTACCTCGTCTCCTTCAGCAACACAAACCTCCAGCACCGAACCGTCCATGGGACAAGCGACGCCCTCCTCGTCCTCTGCAATATCAAGCTCAGCCATCAGCGTTTTCATCGGCGGTGGCGTCAACTTACCGGGGCTGGCAACACTACCTCCAAGACTCTGGACCTGCTGCTCTAATAACGCCATCTGGTCACTAGCCTTTCCGGTAGTATCTGCACTGGAAAGCTCTGGCGAATCATTCAGTAGCGTCGTGCGTGCATCTCCGGAACGAAAATCAGCATGAGAGAGGATGTTTTTCAGCTGGTGCAGGTTCGTCATGACGCCAGTGACTTGGTATCCGTCGATCGCTTCAATAGCCCGATCTACCGCCGACAGAAATGATGACCTTGACCCACTCGAACAAATTATCTTGGCTAACAGTGGATCAAACTGAGGCGGCGGCGTGAATCCTGCATAACCGCATGCATCAACCCGAACACCATAACCGGATGGCTCTTTGTAAGCTGTAATCGTGCCAGTGCTCTGCGCGACCACTCTAGCTTGCAGTGCAAAGCCGCGTGGAGACCCAACCGCAAGCTGAGTGCCTAGTCCCAAAGATTCCAGGCTTTCTCCGGCCGCAAGCTGAAACTGGGTCTCAACCAGGTCGATACCCGTCACCTGCTCTGTCACCGTATGCTCAACCTGAATTCTCGGATTACATTCAATAAAATAGTACTCACCCGACTCAGGACGGACAAGAAATTCAACAGTGCCGGCATTGACATAGGAAACCGCTTTTACCAACTTCACCGCGTCAGTCAGCATGCGGTTCTTTAGTGTTTCATCGAGGCCAAAAGCGGGTGCCATTTCGATCACTTTCTGATTACGGAGCTGAACCGAACAATCTCGCTCATGCAGATGCACCACATTGCCGGTCGAATCAGCCAGAATCTGCACTTCAATGTGACGCGGACTGACAACAAGTTTTTCGATAAAAATGGCGCCATTACCAAAAGCTGCCGTTGCCTCGCTACTGCAACGCTCGAAGGCATCCGCCATTTCTTCTTCGCTTTCAACAACCCGCATGCCACGACCACCGCCTCCCGCCGATGCTTTCAGCATAATTGGGTAGCCAATATTTCTGGCGACAACCACTGCGTCCTTGGCAGATAACAACGGCTCCTCACTACCTGGAACAATCGGAATATCGAGCGATAAGGCAAGCTCCCGTGCCAAGACCTTGTCGCCGAAAGACGAAAGCACTTCTGCCGAGGGACCAATGAAGGTCAAACCTGCCTCGGCGCATTGTGCAGCAAAATCAGCATTCTCTGACAAGAAACCATAGCCGGGGTGCACACAATCACAGCCCGTTTCTTTTGCTACTTCGATCAACGCTTGTATATCAAGGTAAGCTGCAACGGCATCCTCGGGAGTACCGATCAACTTGGTCTCAGTCGTACACCGCGTGTGCAAGGCAAGGTGATCCACTGCGGCATGTACACTGACTGATTCCATGCCAAGACCACGTGCAGCCTTGGCAATTCGAATCGCTATCTCGCCCCGATTTGCAATTAATACTCGCTTATTCTTTGACACAACTTACTCCAGAGAAATAATGTTTATCTAGAACCTCTTGCAGACTTGGTCAAACCAACGAATCAGTAATATTCGTTTCGAAGACAAGACCGCGATTTACCTCATTCGGGTCCGCAATCAGAGCGCAGATTCCAACAAGTTTAAATAAGCATAAGTCGATTCAATTATGGTGTCTACCGGCGGCATTAGTATCTGAAAATTACTGTTAACCTTAAAATTTGTAGGGAGAGCCGCGAGAAAAAGGATCACGGACTGTGCAAGTTTGGTAGGTGGATTATTTGTGGCTACTCGTGCAGAGTAGCCACAAGTAAATCTTTTCTTGGAAACTCCGACATCTTATGAGAAACACTGAAATTAACGCATCAAGCATTGCAGAAGCGGGACTGGATCCGCAAAAAGTTACCGACCTGCTAGACCGAGTGAAAAAAGAGGTTGATGAGGGTCTACTACCATCAGCTCAAATTGCATTGGCACGAAATGGGAAACTCGGCGTTTTTGAAACTTTCGGTAACGCAAACAACGACTCTCTGTATTGTGTTTTCTCCTCAACAAAGGCCATTACCTCAGCCGCCGGTTGGCTGTTGATTCAGGACGGCACTCTCGATATCGGTCGAAAAGTCTCAGAGGTTATACCGGAATTTGCTGACAACGATAAACAAGACATTACGATAGAACAGCTATTCACTCACACCGCAGGATTCCCTCACGCCTCTTTCAGGCCAACCGACTGGCTGGACAACGCGTCGAGAAACAGCCGATACAGTAGCTGGAAGTTGAATTGGGCACCTGGCTCACGCTACGAGTATCACCCTACTTCCAGTATGTGGGTGATCGCCGAAATCATTGAACGGCTCACCGGTGAATCGTTTACTGATTTCGTCCGAGATCGCATCGCAATGCCTCTTGGTCTACCAGACCTGTGGGTCGGTTGCCCAGAAAGCGAGCATGCGCGCATCACTCAGATTATGCATGTTGGTGATCCTCTCACCAGTGAAGACTACGCGAAACTTGGCATTCCTGAGCCACCCGTGACTGAAGTCACGGAAGCTGCTTTGACGAATTTTAATAACAGCGACATACGCCAAATAGGTGTGCCAGGTGGGGGAGGCATTATGTCTGCTGCTGACCTAGCGATGTTCTACCAAGGCTTGGTTGGCAACACACCGGGATCAGAAAACATTTGGTCAAAAGAGACCCTAGATTTTGCGCTGGAAGTTCGCACCGGCGATTTAACAGAACAACTCACCAACACGCCGATTCACCGGGCGCTCGGTGTCTCTGTCGCAGGAGATAAAAAGCGTAACCTGCGCGGCTTTGGACACACCAATAGCCCGCTCAGCTTCGGCCATGGCGGCGCCGGAGGCCAAATAGCATGGATCGACCCGGCAACCGGCATCAGCATTGGTTACTGCACCAACGGCCACGACAGAAATGGCATTCGTCAGGCTCGGCGCGGCATCAGTATATCCAACCGTGCAGCCGTGTGTAGTAGTTAGCAACAAAAACCAGCGTTCACGAATAAACCAATCAAGATTTTTAAGGAATAAAAATATGCAAGACCTCTTTTCTATCAAAGGCAAAACCGCACTGGTCACTGGCGGATCAAGAGGCATCGGTGAAATGATTGCTGCGGGCTTTCTTGCCAACGGTGCGAAGGTTTATATTAGCTCACGAAAGAGGGAAGCCTGTGACGCTACCGCAAAACGTTTGATGGGACAATTTGGAGGAGAGTGTATTTCGTTACCTGCTGATCTTTCAAACATCGACGGCATAGACGCGGCCGTAAAAGCCTTTGGCGAAATGGAAGATAATCTGGATATCTTGGTCAACAATGCCGGCGTATCTTGGGGCGCGCCGCTCGACGAGTTTCCCGAGTTGGGCTGGGATAAGGTGATGGACACCAATGTCAAAGGTGTTTTTTTTCTCACGCAAAAACTGCTACCGTTTTTGGAGAAAAATGGCAGCCCTGAAAACAGAGCTCGAGTAATTAACGTCGGTTCTGTCGATGGCATCAAGTCACCCGCTTTCGAAACTTTTTCATACGGACCGTCAAAAGCGGCGGTACATCATCTGACGCGCAATCTTGCGCGCCACCTGATCAAGCGAGACATTATTGTTAACGCGATCGCGCCAGGTCCGTTTCCCACCTGGATGCTAAGCACTGGCGTAGGCGGCGGCGGAGATACTGAGATCGACTGGAGTGCTGTTGCAAAGAGTAATCCGAGTGGACGCGTTGGCACAGCGGAGGATATTGCCGGATTGGCAATATTCCTAAGTTCACGCGCGGGTTCTTATACCGTTGGCGAAGTGATTACTTGTGATGGCGGGTCTGTTGCCTCAGCTTAACTTTCTCGCTACGAAATCGAAGGTCAAAAGACACCGCTATGCAACCAACACTTGATTTTTACTGGGATATTGGCAGCACTAATTCCTACTTCGCATTCAAGCTAATTCAACCCATCGTTAAGCGCTATAACGCGAAGGTAAATTGGCATCCTTTTAATTTGGGCTTCGTCTTTCGCTCAAACAACTATGTTTTGATGGAAGAACCAAAGGCAAAAATGAGGAACCGTAAGGCGGATCTTAATCGTTGGGCCACTTTCCACAATCTGCCCTTCAAAATGCCAGACAACTTTCCAATCAAAACCAGTAGAGCGCTTAGAGCCGCTATCGCCAGCCGTCAATGGAATCTCGAGTTTGAATTTATGGCAGACATGTTCTCCGCCTACTGGGAGCAAAATACCGGAACCATCGGTGAATATGCAACGCTCAACGCCATCGCCGGAAAACTGGGTATTAACCCTGATAAATTTGAAGCTGCCTGTGAAAGTGCTGAAGTCAAGCAGGCGTTAATCGATTCCACAAATCAGGCGCTTGAACGAGGCGTGTTTGGCGCTCCCTCAATCTACCTCGGCGATGAGCTCTACTGGGGCAAAGACAGAATGGAGTTCATTGACGCCCAACTGGCATCATTCAACCAATGAGAGACTGTAATCAATGCGGCAAGTGTTGCATACACTACGGCGGCAATGGGCTTTCAGCATCAGACGAAGACCTGAATTGGTGGGAAAATAATCGTCCTGATATTTTCAAACTGGTAAAAAACAAACAAATCTGGTTTGACCCGGCGACATCTGCACCAATGGAAACTTGTCCCTGGCTTCGCAAGCTACCAAATCAGGCAAAATACACATGTGAAATTTACTTTGATCGCCCTGAGGATTGCAGACTCTACCCCTCGAGCATCGATGAGATGATCAGAGACGAGTGTGAAATGATTGAACCTGCGGATATGAGAAACATTCGGAAAGCGCAACAACAACTTGACATCATCATGTCCGATAGCCGCCCCTCATCAACAGGATAATCTATCGAGAAAACTTTCCTAGGCCTAACCTGTTTTGAATGAGATCACGCGCAGGTTTTTCCTTCCTAAGCGAGGGCGCTTTTTATCAGGGCCACTCTACCTGTTCCCGTAAAAATAGACTGTGGCAATTAACCACTTCGGTACCGCTTTAAATTTACTCAACACGCTGAAGTCTACCGATAGTCCCCTAGTGATCTTTAACTGCAGGATAATGCTAGGTTAGGATATATTCTGAATTGAAGGAGGTAGAACAATGAGCGAAGCTGTGAGCGGCACGGAATACAAAACACCAGAGCAAGAACAGGCGCAAAAGGGTGCTAACGCCCCTGGTGCCTACGAACAGCCCCTGGAAGACGTTAACCCTCTGAATGCGCATCTGTTCAGCGAAAACCGATGGCAGGAGGTCTTCGAGCGACTTCGTAATGAAGATCCCGTGCACTTCAATGAAATTGAAACCGCTGGGCGCTATTGGTCGCTGACAAAGTATAAAGACATCAAAGCCGTCGATGCTGATCACCAAAGGTTTTCTTCAGCGAACGGTATAACGATCGGTTTCAAAATCGGTTCTGACCTGCCACAAGGTGTGTTTACTGGCAGTAAACCGCCCTTTATTTCTCAGGACCCACCTGGACACGATGAGCAGAGAAAAACTGTTACTGGGGTCGTCGCACCAAGCAACCTGGTTAATCTCGAACCCCTGATCCGTGAACGCACCGGAAAAGTGCTCGACTCCCTGCCTGAAAACGAGACCTTCGATTGGGTTGATACAGTATCCATTGAATTAACCACCATGATGTTGGCAACACTTTTTGACTTTCCCTTCGAAGACCGACGTAAGCTCACTCGCTGGTCAGATGTGGTATTCGCCATTCCAGAACCGGGTGGTGTTGTTGAAACGCAAGAAGAGAAACGCGAAGAATTTATTGAGTGTGTTCAGTACTTCGCGAAGCTGTGGGAAGAGCGTAAAGAAAACCCCGGTGACGATCTGGTTTCAATGCTTGTCCACGGTGAGGCCACAAGAGACATGGCGGCTCATGAACATCTAGGGAATTTGCTGCTATTAATCGTCGGAGGCAACGATACAACCCGCAACAGTATGTCTGGCAGCGTCTATGCCATGAACAAGTTTCCAGAACAATACGACAAGTTAATCGCCAATCCGGATCTTATTCCAAAGATGGTGGCCGAGGTTATTCGTTGGCAGACACCACTTTCCTATATGCGACGCACTGCGAACCAAGATTGTGAAATCGGCGGAAAACAGATCAAACAGGGTGACCAGTTGCTGATGTGGTATCTGTCCGGAAACAGGGATGAAGACGTATTCCCTCACGCCAATGATCTCGATATAGAACGACCCAATGTCCGTCAGCACCTGTCTTTCGGTTTTGGTATCCACCGATGTATGGGAAATCGGTTGGCTGAACTTCAGCTTAAAATTCTCTGGGAAGAAATCCTGACAAGATTTGAGAAGATTGAAATTCAGGCAGAGCCCGATCGCACTTTCTCGTCGTTCGTTAAAGGTTACACGCGCTTGCCTGTCAAAGTACGACGCAAGTAAACCCACGCTCCCCGGTAATTGACACCGGGGATGTGCCTGACCTATTTATTACCGAGTTATGACCGCGGCAAATCATTGCCCTGACTTTACTTGATCCTTCGACTCAACCTATCAGCAAACACTCTTTGAGTTTCATGTTGCTGTTGAATCGCCTTTAATGTCGGTGTCTCGTTCGGTGGCACGCCCGGAGAGAGCTCACCAACACGCTGGTATTCACCGGCATCCATCGCAATCCTTGCATTCACGATGGCACTGCTTTCATCCCCCAGCCTGCCCGTGCCGTAGTAACCGAAACCTTCTACCATGCTGCGTTGAGCATTAGCCTGAAAGCCGCAGCGCCATAAAAACTTTTCGCTCGCATTAGCCAGAATTTCAGGCCTGATTGTCAAATGAAACGATTCTTGCTGGCGTATGAACGGCCGAACCACTGAATTGGTAATGATGTAACGAAGATCGTCTGAACGATTCACTGCGCCACCGTGCAACACTCTGCCATCCATCAGCATGACCGTGCCAGCCGGAGCTTCAAGATTAATCGGGGGCGGCAATTTACCGAACGTACCATTACCTTCGATGTAGCGCCGATGAGATCCGGGTATCACCAACGTTCCGCCATTGACCTCATCCACATCCTGCAACACATATACTGTATTAACGAGCACGGGCGCATCGAGAAATTTGTAGGCACCCACCAGACCTTGATCCTGATGCATGCCTTGCGGATGGCACCCCGGAAATGAAATGTTGGCGATATAACTCAGATGGTGCCAACCTGAGCCCAACATCTCATCCAACAATTGCTCTATCAATAGACCAGCCTGAATTGCATCGGTGTCGTGGGTCATACAGCGATTGAAAACATCGCCTTTATTAACAAGTGACCAGACGTGCTGCTGCGCCTCAGATAAATAGGCAATACCAAGTTCTCGTTCTGCTTCGGCTTGGTCCATCACGCGCTGGTAAACCAGTTGGTTCTGCTCCACTGACAGGCCATCTTCAACCAGACAGTAACCCCACTCATGAAAGTCTTGCCGAAGCTGTGCAATGTCTTTTTCGGGTTTCGGTAGCGAGAGGTCTTTCCAATAGGCGTGCTTACGGGCGACCGTGGTATCGTAGTATTTATCCTCCCCCCACAATAAATGTTCACCCGTTTTTGGGGGTAGCATATTTGGGTTCGCCTCGTAGAGAGACTGATAGGGTTCCCGCGAGCGAACAAAATCTCGATAAGGTGTCGCCGCACCGTCCGATGCAGTGGCAATGACTTTTTCTGAAAATTCTGGCGGAATTGGGGAGGTCATGATCTGTGACTGCTCCTAGGCTTTGCATTAGAAGTTGCCACTTCGGACAGAAAAACTCAAGTGGAACACTTCACGTTTCATAAGAAGAGCAACGTAACCTTTTTTATTACTAATACTTCGCCCCAATTATAATGCCAGCTGCCTATCGATACCTGACATCACCAGCTCATACTTTTCTCGCTCGCTGCGGATCAAATCAGCAAAACGCTGCGCTCGTAGTATCTGGGAACAGCATCTATTCTCACAACAGACCCCCTTGATACAGCTTCCATACAACGCTAATAAATCCCATCTATAGGCAGGCCTATTTCGAAATTTGTTACTTTCATATGCAAAGATGCAATTTTTCGTCAATTGCGCCATTCTTACTGTTTTCCGGCAGATGGAGTCACAATGAGTTTCAACAAACTAACCTGGGGTGTAAAAGCGAGCTTTAGAGGCTATGTCGAGGCAGCAGGCGGGTCGATCACGGTAAGTGATGGCGCTGTTCGTACTGAAGATGGTGCCTTTATTTTCAGCGCCGCCTCTGGTGGCGACCTCACAATTGCACCTGACGGCAAAGCTACTGGCGCGATGAGGTTTCAGGGCACAGTCACATTCGACGCACACGGTGGCATGTTGAAATCGACGCTAACCGAGTTAGGCCTAGAAGCCGGAGACGAAGGTCTAGTACTGACCGCGCTTGAGGGGCCAATGAATACAGGTCGTTGCGCGATCGCGGAGGTATATCCGATAGAGGTCGACGCAGAAGATGCTATCACCCTAGGCGCAAAAATCACAATTGACGGCATGTACCAGATCGCCGACAACTATCCGCCGGGTACCGAGCTAGATCCATTACGACTCAATTAATTTTGCGACGCTTGTCCTACTGATCAGCCGCCGTGGTGAACCGGCCCAGCGAATATGGCCCGATTAGAGGTAGCTTAATAAAAAATCGCCTAACCCGATGATTAAAAGCCCGAGGCCGCAGGCCCAAGTAGTGCAAGCAATAACATCAAAGATATGAAAACGGATGCGCGAAAGGCCGGCTGCACCGGCCATTGCTGGCGTTAACGAACGAGCAACGGGAAACAAGCGGCCAACGCAGATCGCAACCAAGAACGAGCGTTGCAAACCGGCGTTAATTCGCATTACGACCGACTCGTGCTTCTTGACAAACTTTGAGTCGAAGATAAAAGATTCGGCGGACCTGCCAACAAAATACCCCACGTGATCACCCACGATAGCTCCTATGAACGCCGCCGCAACGATGGAAGCAGGTGGGAAAGCATCAGTGCCGTATAGCCAAGTCGCCGTAGACAGTAAGATTGTACCGGAAACAAAAAGCCCGATACCGACTAGACACTCTAAAAAGGCAAGTAATGTGATGAGGAGAAGAAGCAAAGGTGACGAGCCATGTAGGTTCGCAACAAGCGCGTCTATCACAACCGGGTGACCAGATTCTCGCGCGTAATATCTGAAGCTAGTTGAGGTAACCCTCCGTCCCAACGCTTGAACCGTATGTCGACCACGCCGTTATTGCCTCCCTTCGAAGCTCTTATATTTGAAAGACCCTCGTAGCGAACAAGCTGCTTTTGGTCTGAATACTCGAGACGGATTTGCGGGATGATCATTCTGACGAGCCAGTTTTTCGGCTCTATGACGAAAACCCGATGATCACGTTCGTAACCCCTGTCACTTATCTTCATTTGAATCAAGCGATCTTGTCCTGCAACTGCGAACTTCAATGTTTTTGTCATACCCGGCGACAGCTCCGCCCAAGCATTGCGGATGTAACCATCGAAACCAGCGTCAACAATGACATTAGGCGTTAACTCGAAATCCCAGCTATTGGTTTCTTGATCTTGTTCCCGCTTCACAGACAACGTGTTCGTTTGTGATTGCATTGTGATTTCGATGTCGTTTAAAAGATCAGATTGTACAACATTCGGGTGGTGCGGCAGCCCTGGATAACTGAGCTTTTTTTGAACCAGCAGCGTCATATCTGGGGAGTAATAATTTATTCGATGTTCGCCCGAGTCGAGGTATTGATGATGTTCGATGTACTGGACTTCCGAGTCATTATCGCGTGCGACACCGATGAAGTTCTGCTGACCCGCTGCGGTGCTCGCCATAGACACAATTAACAGAAGCGCCATGTATATCGAGCGGTAGAGCCGTTTCATCAACCCGCCTTCCTAAGTTCTTGTTTTTGCCAACTTGTCAGCAAAATTTTGTTCCGCTCGTAGCCCTCTGCCACAGCTACGTCTACAAGCATATTTAGCTTGTCCAAATCGACCGGTTGATCGCGCGCCATGATCCACAAAAAATCGCGCTTGGCCCTCCCCACAACTGTATGTTGGTAGTCGGTGTCGACAAAGATTACCCGGTAATCTGCACTAAGGGGCCAGACGAACCGCATACCCCATATCGCAGGATTTCTCGGGTCTTTAACCACCCCTGTTGCTTTAATCTCCTTGGCCGGACCGTCGGTCGCTCCCGCATTGAAGGCGAACGTCGTCTCTATCTTCCCATTCTTTCCGAGTCGATAGCTTTCGACCGGATTAAATGCCTTTGCTTCAAAATACGTCGGGATGTTGGCAATAACAAACCAATCGCCCATAAATTTTTCTATATCTAGACTTTTTGCCGTTTTCATAACTTATTATCGTCAATCAGCTAGCACCGTTTTCCAACGCCGGATGAACAACATTCTCTTTGGTTGTTGGTGTGTAAACAGTAATACGAGGCTTGAGGGGAAAAGGATCAAAAATATCTATAAAGTGCAGACAGGTATCCACAAGTGATCTCAATTCCCCTGATCGCCGTGGAAATCGTCTGAAATCTCTTTTTGCCCACCAAAAAAAATTTTTATCAGATGCTGGCTAGCATGCTGCAGATAGAATATGGTCGGTAACATGAACTCACGAATAAATGGCCCTTGGTCACTCTCACAGATTGAAGAATATCTCGCCGAAACAGTCACTCCCATGCGCATTTCCGTAGGTGGCGCTGACTACCCGCTGCTATGCTCTGTTTGGTTCCACTATGACGCGGCAGATGGGCTTATCCGTTGCATCTCACATGAGCGAAGTGAATTAATTAAATCGTTACTCAAGCATCCTCGATGCAGTTTCGATATTTCACCGAATCAGCCCCCTTACAAGGGTGTAAGAGGTCGTGGTTCGGTCGTTCTCAAAACGGGAGGCGCAACAGAGTTACTCACACGGCTCATGAATCGACACCTCGGCGGCACTGACTCCGCACTTTCCCAGTGGCTTCTAGGTAGAGCAGCCGAAGAAACCACCATAGAAATTAAGCCGGTTTCTTTTTCAACGTGGGACTACTCCGCACGCATGCAATAATTTCGTGCTCGTCCTCCCTTGCCCGTTCTCTTTTCACGCACCACAAATTAAAGCTGAAAAACACTAGGTATCTTTTTCTATCTTAAATTCCGCTCCTTTATCGACAATTTGCTTACGCAAGGTTAAGAAAAGTGCGTGAGCGCTGTCAAACGCACCTTCGACGTTATCACCCATAAACCAATCACCGCAGGCGGCTAAATGTTCTCGTGCATCAAAGAAGTAGGGTTGAGTTCCAGCAGCGAGTGGCCGAGAGAATCTCCACAAATGAAGTGTGGCAAGTTCTCGTTGGAGTCCGCTTATTGCAAGTGCTTCCAATGCGTCAAGCAACTCGCCTTTAACCTTATCTGCTGGCACATCAAGATGTTTGTCTGACCATTGCGAATCCGCATGTGCGACGATGCCTAGTTGCTTTAATTGGCTCCGTTCCGGCTTAGATGACGTCACTGCTAGCCACGAAACCGGCGAATCTCGGACCACTGCAGCGTCGAACTCTGGTCTTTCTTCAACGGGCACCATCAACGCGAAAGTGGCGTCGTAGGGTGCATCTAAATCGGGTTTGTTAAAAATTGTTTGGGTTTGAGGCGCTGGCGCAGTAGACACGACCCAATCAAAGGGGCCAAAACGACCATCTTCGCTCTCCAAAAACCATTGCTTGGGGGCACCGCTGATACCCGTGATTTTCTGTTGCAACTGGATATCCAGGCTTTCCGCAATTTTCTTGCAGAGCGAGTTCATTCTCGGCGTGCCTACGTAATGGGTCTCGAACCATAGCCGAGTGTATTCTTTTCGATCTGGGGATAGTGTTGTCGTGGCCGCTGGCCACGCCTTGTATGCGTTTTTGTAGGGACTCAGGAATTGCCTAAAGCGATTGCCACGTATTGTGAAGAATTGGGCTCCATGATCAAATTCCAGTTGCTCAGAGTATCGGGTGGCCATTCGACCACCGACTCCTCGACTTTTTTCAAAAATGGTGATTTCCGTTGACGGGCTGTCGTCGGTAAGCAACCGGGCGAGGGTCGTGCCCGCTATTCCACTTCCAACTATGGCAATGGAAACGTTACTGCCCATTACCCTCGCTTTGCGCGTTGACCGCGTCCAATCTTTCTTTTACGGCTTCTGCCTCAGAGGTGAGGAAAGAATATTCGCGAATATTTCCATTACGTTGAGCGTGCAGTGCTTTTTCTAACTTCAGGTGATATTCCTTCCTGAGCTTTTTCGCTGGATCTTTTTTAAATAGCTTAAACAGGTTCATTAGTACCTCCAATTCAGAAGCGGTAAATCCTTCAGTGCCCGTTTGAACGATGCCCATGCAGTTGCGGTACAACGGCACGTTGATTTTCACGGCAAACGGTCAGAAATCATTAAGAGCTAAGCTTTCGTTTTGAGGGAGAGATCGTCCCCCTTTCCTCTTCACTCCCATGCTTATACGCGAGTGATGTTTGGAAAGACCAAGAATTACCATGGAATCTCTGTGCCATCCCAAGACCAGAAACGCCCGCTTTGCACAGGCGACAGGTTATGAAGCACTTCCTTGAGATAGGATGCACTCTGTGCAGGTGTGAAGACCCGCTCAGGATCGGTGCGCCGAGTGAAGGGCTCTGACAGTGGACTGCCGACGGTGCCCGGATGGAGAGACGCGACGGTGCATCTTGGCAAAGCGATTCGCCATTCGATCGCGAGGGATTTCAGGGCCATATTAAGCGCGGCTTTGGATGCGCGATAGCTATACCAACCCCCCAACTGGTTGTCAGAAATTGAACCGACCCGAGCTGACAGCGTGGCAAACCAGGCATCCTGACTATCTTTTAATGCTTTTCGTCCATACTTAGCTAGGAGGAGTGTTGGTAAAACATTAACCGTTAATGTCTTGTCGAACGCTGCAGTGTCTAGTCGAGATATGCTTTTCTCTGGTTTCACACTCCCGTCGTGCAGCAACCCGATGGTATTAATAATGCCGTCGAGCGGGCCGAGTCTTTCAAGCGCTGACGCCACTTCGCTTTCAACGCAAGCGTCCATCTGAAAGCATTTTATCTTGTCAGAGCTTATCTTTGGCTCTGAGCTCCTCCAGCTAAGCAAGATGCGCGAAACGTTGTCATCTTCAGCTAGTGCGTGTGCCAATGCGTTCCCTATCGTGCTACCAGTAATCAGTAGCACGCGAGACTTGGTTATATCATCTCGAGAACTGGAGAAACTTCTCTCTAATTCGCCAACGGTACCCATCCGTTACACCACCCTTCACCTTTCACCAGCTTGTTTTGGAAAAGCGCACATCCACCCCATACCGCATCGGTTTTGGCATAAAACCGGCAGTTTGAACAGATCTGGGCGTTGCCTTTAAAACCCATCTTGTCGACCCGGGTCGCATCGGTGGCGTCTTCGACATACTTGAGAGCGACTACTGCGGGGTCAGTCAAGCTCACTGGCGTACTTGCCCTGGCAGTGCTAGCGATGAGTGGCAACGCTGCCAGTGCCGTGGCAGATTTAAGTAAGTTTCTTCGTTTAATCATAAAAACCTCCTACCAGCTCCTGTCATCGACAGGGAGCTTTTGTGGTATTGAATTGCTACGTATGGGAATAGCCTCTAGCTTTGAGCGCCGATTGATCAGATAAAAAACGGCGAAGCTAACAGTTAACATGATGACAATTGACATCTTTCTTTTCCTCTCTATTGTCGTGACATAAATATACGTCAATAGCTCGAAGTTGGATTAAGTGTTCTTAATCCAACCCGATTCGCACTTTGAAGGGAGGAGGGGGATCGAAAGGCTGGGTCAATAGAACGCACCCGATCACTTTATGCCTTTCTTTTTGTTAGTCAGCATCTTCAGGCAATTGTCCAATCACAACGATGTTATCGCCCTCATTTACTGGCGGGGTGCCAAAAAGGATGAGCAGCACACCCGAGGCTGGCGCATAAATTGTTTGCAAGTGATTACCAAAATAATCAGTTATCAAACCCAGCTTTGTGCCTTGCGTCACATAGTCACCTGTATTAACGAGCGCATCCGCATGCCAAATGCCCTGATGCTTGCTGTATATTCTGGCGCGTTCGGCAATAAGTAATGGATTATTAGGTGGCCCTGATGGACCTGTCACCATCTCCAATTCTCTCATTACGTTCAATGTGCCTTTAATAATTGGATCGATAAAAACATCCGCGACTACGCCAAGCTCGCCTGATTCTATATCGATCGCAGGAACACCACGAGTCACTGCTTGAGCACTAGTATAGATAGCATCCTCGACATTGGCGTAAGAACCGGAAAATTGCACGACAGTCCCCAAACCAAAAGCGATTGCCATTCGCTTTGATTCTGCGATGACGCTTTCACCACCCGCGTCTTTATAGTAAGCCGAGTAAGAAGGTCTCAGACTTTCGTTCGCATCGCCTGAGTGGATATCGATAAAGTAGTCTGAGCGCAACATGACTTCCTGCGTAATGATATTTGCGATGCGCTCTGTGACAGTACCTGCGGGATCGCCAGGGAAGGATCTGTTCAAGTTCTTCAGATCATTTGGTCCGAAATATACAGTTCGACCCTGGAACGCTGGCACGTTAGCAATGTGAACAATGATCAAAGTGCCTGCCATCTCACCAGGATCTAACAAGTCGGGTAGACGCTGCATGGCGAGTATGGGGGCATATTCCGAGCCATGGATTCCAGCTATGAGAGAGAGTACCGGTCCAGGGTGCCGTCCATGAATGACCGTGACAGGAATGAACGTGTTTACATCATCCATTCCAACATTTACAGCTAACTTGCCACTGACTTTCGTACCCGGCGCTACAGAGAGCTGCGAAAGTTCGAAAGGCTTTAAGCCGCCAACACTTTGATTTTCGGGAAACGCAGCGCTACTCAAACAAACCATCACCGCCAGCGCCCATAGCGCTGGCGGCCAATTTTTATTTATTTTTGAGCTCATGCGACTTGGATTAAAATACATGGAGCCTTGCTTTTCCCTTGCGTTATCTGTTGATCACTCGTCAAAACCTAAAAACCGGGCGCTTTCTTGCACGCTTTTACGTTCAGACACTACGGCGTTCGCGGGAAAATCTTCGTCGGGCCAACCCAGCGCAACCGCTTTCATAATCACCTGATCCTCAGCAATACCTGCGTGCTCACGCACCACTGGCGACTGCATAATGCCCTGACTGTTTATGACCGCGCCCAGACCACGCGACCAAGCCGCGTTTACCAGTGCTGTTGTGACTGCGCCACAGTCAAAAGCCGTGTCATCGCTGTCCGCAAGCTCTCGGTCGTAAGTGATGATCACACACACGGGGGCATCAAACTGACGAAAACCGCGCAGCACCCAATCTTGGCGCCCAGCTTTGTCTTCACGTTCAATACCCATGGCAGAGAACAATTGCTTTGCAACGCCAACCTGACGGTCACGATGTTGTCCGGCAAAGGCCTGCCCGATGCGAAACTCGCGCGAATGCGGCACCCCGGCGATGTTGCGTTCCGTGTTTCCGGCACGAATACGATTCAAAGGTTCGCCGGACACGACCGTAAAATTCCACGGCTGCGTGTTCATCGAAGACGGTGAGCGCATTGCCAATGCTAATATTTCTTCAATAAGTGCTTTCGGCACCGGATCGGATTTGTAACCGCGAATGCTACGGCGCCCGAGGAGGACATCATCAAACTGCATTTTGAATCTCTCTATGTTTAAAAAGCGATAGTGTACGGGAATATCCAGTACCAGGGGGTAAATTTTACTCGTCTAACCAAGCAGCTTTACGCACATTTTTCAGATGGCGTCATACTGACCTATTTCTTCATAAAACCATTGATGCGCTCTTCCATGTCAGGTCCCCGCCCTTCACTTGAGAATACTTCCCATTGCAGCCCAGCATCCAAAGCCTTACCGTCGGTTGTCTCTAGCAGCTTTTTGTTGGCTTGATGAGTGAACGACGAGTTAGCAACAATACCTTCGCACATTGCCTGAATCTCCGCCTGAAACGTATCGTCAGAGAAAACACATTCCGCAAGTCCAACTCTCAAGGCTTCTTCAGCGTTAAGTGTTGCAGCCGTAAACATCATCTTTTTAGCCGTGCTGATACCTACCCTCCGAGGCAGCCTTTGACTCATACCCCATACCGGTGTGAGTGCCCACTTTGCGTGAGTGTCTGCGAATTTTGCACTTTCTGCAGCCACAATATAATCAGCGGCAAGCGCTACCTCGAGCGCGCCCGTATAACAATGCCCATGCACTGCAGCTATCACTGGCTTCGGTAATAACTCCATCATTCGAAGCGTTTCTGAGTGCCAACCTCTCGAAGGGACACGTTCTCCCCCGGCAATGTCCGCCAGGTCATGACCAGCCGAGAAACATTTACCGGCACCAGAGATTACAACACAGGAAATATCATCGTCTTTTCCAAGTTGAATGACATGTGCCCGCAACGCTTCAAACATACCCACAGTCAGGGCATTTAACTTGTCTGGACGATTAAGCGTCAGATACGCTGCCCCGTCGAGGTCATTTCTTGTGACCAGATTTGACTCACTCATTTTTCTATTCCGTTTTAAAAGTATTATTTTCTAGCAAACTGTCCGCCGCAGTTTTTCTACCAATCGGATAGTCAAAATTGACTTTTGCGCCAGCGACTTTATGCGGTGGCAGTCCAGCATCGTCTTTGTAGATACCCCGGGCGGGGTTGAAGTCTCCTTGACTAAAATCAACGCGGCTTTTTGTTCAGCGTTTTCGACCAGGGAATTGTAGTATTTTGGCAATGGTAGTTTTAACCGCTGACGGCGGATTGTTAAACCGTTGAAATGCCGTGGAAATTCTTGGTGCTACTTCGTCATACAATAACCAGGCGCTATTAAATGCATCTTGGCTCGCGTCATACTTAATCGCTGCGACCGCTGCATTAAAGTCAGCTTCATAGTTACCAACGACAAAATACTCATCAACAAACTTCTTAGCATTTTCGGTCAGATGCTCGACCTTGAATTCCCCATGCATGACCGTCGTCAGAAATTCCGCTCCACTGAGGTCCTGCATTCTCAAGCGGGCAACCGAAGAACCTGCACTATTTTCAAGGGAACTCGACAGTAGATTATTCGCAACCAACCACGCGACGAATGTGCCCAAACGCTCTACGTTGCTTTCTTCGCTGTTTAGTTTCAATGACTCGTAGGTACCACTCATTAAAAATTTCCTGATTCTGATTGTTTATCCGGGTATCGCGTATCTCGACAGAGCCTGCATAACCATATTATATCTGCGGACCTGACGATTCTCCCAGCGTTGAATGTCCGACACAATTTTCGCTAACCTGCGGCTCAACCCGCTGCACCCTGATTCAAAGCGGTTCACAGGGATTCACAGTGGTTCACAGCGACTAAAGGGTTGTGGCTCTATCTTACCTATTCTAACAGGATGAGCCACCAGACCTGACACCAAGCGCGATACCAATTTCCAACCATCACTTTCTCATATTCTGCTGAAGCGTAACAATGCGCCCAGCAGGCACGGCAAGCTGAACCATTAAATACTTCTTAAACTCAGGCGCATAATGCTGTTCTTCAAGCGCGCAGGCCATGCAGGTTAACCAAGCGGCTTTCTCCGCTTCTCCAATGGGCAAATGCGCATGCGCGGGTGGAATCGCTATGCCACCGTATTTTTCCGAATACAATTTCGGTCCACCCATCCAGCCGCATAAAAACCTGGCAAGCTTATCAATTGACACGGCGAGGTCGTCCGGGTGCATGTCTCTAATCTCTTTAGCATCGGTTCGCGCTTCCATTACACGATAGAAAGCTTCTACAAGTTTTAGTATGCCTGCTCGCCCGCCTGCAGCCTGGAAAGAGATATCACCTTTTCCGAATTGTTGTTCTGACATTTTCCAACACACCTGAAACAATTTTTTATTAAGCACTTCGTCGCCGGGCTAACTACAAGGGAGGATATCCCTGAGGTACTGTGCGGTGATGGGTTTGCTGTTCATAGGCATAGGCCATGCCTATCAGCATGCCATCTGAATCCAGTTTACCCACTATCTGAAGTCCTGCAGGCAGCGTATCTCTCGTCACACCCATCGGTACGGTAACAGCAGGTAAACCGGTTGCCGGTGCGATCTTCTGGCTATTGTCCCCCCTGTACTCCTCAATCGCCTTATCGAGCTTCGCTGGTGGATAAGACCAACTTGGATAGACAAAAGCATCAACGCCCTCACCCGCTGCCGCTGAATCCATTGATGCAACAACATCTTGCATGAATGATTGCCTACCTTCGTGCTCAAGGTAGTCAAGACATGGTGTTTCTAAATCTTTCGGGTGGACATCTTTCGGATTACTCCCGAAAAAATGTATTCGTTCTTCTATGTAAGGGTCGAATTCTCCACTTTCTAGCACTTCCATGACGTCTTTTATCGGTGCGTTTTGCCCTAAAGAAGCCAGATACCGATGCATATCATATCGAAACCGAACGCAAAAATTGTTGGCATTCATATGACTGTCTAGGTTCGTGATTTCAAAGTCATCGACAATCATAGCGCCTGCAGCCGCTAACTCGGTCACGGCACGATCGAACACTTCGATAACTTCAGGATCGGCCTCGTCATGCTGCACCAGTGCTCTCAGCACACCAATCCGTTTACCCTTTAGCGCTTCAGTGTCGAGAAACTGCGCGTAATCAACGTTTTTTTGTGCAGATCGGTAGGCTGTGTAAGGGTCAGCGTCATCTCTGCCCGCAACAACACTCAACACCTTTGCAGCATCGGTCACCGTCCGGGTCATCGGCCCCGTGACATCTCTATCAAAGGCCAACGGAATCACCCCATCTCGGCTCACCAAACCCATAGAGGAACGAATGCCAAACAGCCCAAGATGTGATGAAGGTCCACGAATGGAATTACCGGTATCGCTGCCGATGCCTACCACACCAAAACTAGCCGCAATACCAGAGGCAGTTCCTCCGCTTGAACCTGCTGGCACACGCGACGTATCGTAAGCATTGGCTGTCCGACCGTAAGACGAACTCAATGTTTGCTTGGCGCTGAAAGCCCACTCTGCCATGTTGGTTTTCGCAATAATGATTGCATCGGCCTCACGCAGTTTTTTTACCAGAAAAGCATCGTCCGGTGGCGTGCTGTTTTTCAATGCGACAGATCCACCACTCGTGGGCATATCATGTGTATCGAAATTATCTTTAAGCAGCACCGGCACACAATATAGCGCCCCTAAATCCTTGCCTGCTGCTAATGCTTCATCAATTTCTACTGCTCGTGGAATCGCTCGGGGATTTTTGAAGATGATGGCATTCACGCCATTTTTCTTATCGTAAGCATCGATTCTAGCGAGATAGCCTGAGACGATGTCAACGCAAGTTATCTCCCCTGACTGGAGCGCATCGTGCACATCTTCAATTGTTGCTTCGACATACTCAAATGCTACCGGCTTGCGAGTTATTTCCTCAATCACTGAATCGCCAACGGGGCGATTATCACCACATCCAGCTAGCAAAATAAGACTTAGCGTCGCAGCGACACCACGCGCCGCACCGGGAGACCACGCCGAAATTCGAACCGCTCTGGAAAGACATGTCATAGCTCATCAACCTTTAAAAACCATTACCGCATTCGATCAAGAATATACTACCTGTCATCAGAATAAGGCGCATCTCTGAAACACCTGATGAACGACGACAACATCAATGCATAGGTGGTACAGTAGCAGGCACTTTTACCGATCTCTATCAACCATCAGGGAGCAGGATCATAGCAAAATTCGGTGTCACCGGCAGACTGACGCAAAATAACTTGGATATCATTTTCACCCTGCCGCAATCTGAGCCAGCCAAGGTGGTAGCACCTCGATAAAGTAGCTGAACTTGACGCTAAATTTCGTTAGCAACATTTTTTCAACTCCCGGTCGGCTGAAGCATGACACCTAACCTGTCGTTAACACTGCCCAAACCCACACTGTGTGTCACGATGAATTTATCGTGAACGGAGGGATTGTGGTCGAAAATAGGCACGTTGTGCCGCCGAGAGACTCATCGAACAATTTTCATTACAAATAACGGATCAATCATGCATTTATTAAACAGCCAAAATCGCTTTATTTCACTTGAAGGCTCAATGAACTTTCGAGATTTTGGCGGTTACGCGACTGCTGACGGCTTAGTTGCAAAAGGCAAACTTTTTCGTTGCGGCTCTCTTGCCAACATACCCGAGCGAGCCCATGCTGTATTCGCTGCTCTTGATATTGGTGTTATCTGTGATCTACGCCGCGACGACGAGATAGAACATGGACCAACACCGACCACGGAACCCTTTAGGGTCAGGGTGCATATTCCTATTGCGCCCGGAAGCTCACCACAATTGATGTCAAGTTTTCAGGACGCGGACCAAACCCATCTTGACCGTATTTCATTCATGCGGGAAATTACCCGAGAGATTGCACGAGATCACGTGGATGCCTATCGAAAGCTGTTTGCAGAGCTGATGGCGGTTGAGAACGGTTTCCTTTTACACTGCTCGGCAGGTAAGGACAGAACCGGTTTTGGTGCAGCGATGATTCAACTTGCCTTAGGCGTCTCTATGAAGGATGTCGTCACAGATTATTTGTTAACCAATTCTGCCGAGGAGCTTTTTGAGTACCTGCTACCTAGGTTTCTGGAAAGATATGGCGAAGATGCCGACGAAAAAAGCCTGCGGGTCATTGCTGGTGTAAGAGAAGAATATCTTACCGCTGCTTTACAAGAAGTTCTCGACGGATACGGATCCTACGAGGGTTATCTTGATGCCGCGGGGCTCGATAATTACGCACGGAAAGAACTTAGGTCTCGTCTCATCGTTAAATAGAGTAAAGGTCGGCTAAGTTCAGGCGATACGCGCGTTTTAAGAAACGCCATGAAAAATTTGCTAGATCTGGCCGCAGGCAGACAGATATTTGAGTCATGCGCGGTCGCGACGGTCAAAGTATTTTAGCCATTTTGATCACCACATTATTCGATCCGTTTGCAGCAACAGTCGTTGCTCGCTCAAGCTCGACATAACCCCGGGCAAGGTAGAGAGGCTCGCCCGGAACGGTCGCGCCCAGTTCGATCGTCTTAAACCCTTCACCGCGGGCAGCCGACTCTCCAAGGTCAAGCAACAACGAGCCTATTCCCTGACGAGTCCATTCTGGATGCGTGTACATGGCTCGAATTCGCGCCGCTTCAGTTACTGGATCACTCAAACTATCATCACGCCCAGCGGTGTGATCGCCACCATATAGCGTTCTACGCTTACCCCAGCCACCGCAACCGATGATTACTGTCTTACCCTCATGCATTGTTTCAATAACGAAATAAGTACCATCGTTTATCAGAGAACGATCGACACCCATTGTTTCCTGCGCCGCTTCGATTTCGGCTGCTGAAAGGAACGACTTCATGTTCTCCGCGATGGCCAATCGCATGAGACCCATGATCGCGGGAATATCATCGACCGTGGCGATACGATGCGTTTTGAGAGGCTCTTCATAATTATCCACAATGACTTTCTACTCATTCCCGGCTTCTTTTTCAGGAAGCCTTTGATTGAATTGACCCACTCGCTCGGGCCCTCACTTGTCGTCGCATGACTAAGGCTAAATACCAGCGGCCTAATCTTCACGCCAGCATATAACCCAATTGGTTCTTGATGGAAGCACAAACACACCTTTGGCTTTACGCCGTAAATTCCTTGCTGCTTCTTTTTGAGCTTGGGCTGGTCGCGCAGTATTGCTGCAACTAGCATCCGAGCAGTTGGATTCAGTAGCACTCATTCATGGTTACGCGTCAGCACCGAGAAGCGAGCCGGAGAAGCAGATACAACTGACGTTTCATGATATAAGAAACCCCCAAGCACAAGATGCTAAATTCAAACGGGCAATTTTATGACCGGGTATACCTCCCCTAACATCCTGTTCATCATGACCGACCAACATCGGCCGGATCATACTGGGTTCGGTGGTAACCCGACGGTCCGAACACCACACCTTGATGCGCTCGCAGCTAGATCAATGAGATTCGATCGCGCCCATGTGGCGAACCCTATTTGCATGCCCAATCGATCTTCAATATTTACCAGCCGTATGCCTTCGCTGCACGGCACGAGATACAACGGGATCGCCCTCGACTGGCGAGTGGAAACTTTTCCAAGAGTCTTCAAACGCGCGGGGTACCATACAGCTCACCTCGGTAAGTGCCATCTCCAGAATATGAACATCATGGCATCGGTCGCGAGAAAGCAGACCGATAAATTACAGCCCGGGGATGCGATTGACCTCAGACACTATCCTACCGGCTGGGATCAATACGAAGACCTAAAAAGACACACAAAAGAACACGTTCAAATGCCAGACGACTATTACGGCTTTGGCGAGGTCGACCTTGTCGTGGCACACTCCGACCAATGTGGCGGCCATTATTATCAATGGCTGCTGCAGCAAGGTATTGAACCGTCCGCCATTCAAGGCGGTTCGGCCGGGCAAGCTTACGACTCTTCATCGCACATGGTCTGGAAGACATCTACGCCGGAAACACTGTACCCAACAAATTACATCACCCGTGTCGCTACAGATTTCCTGCAAGCACGTGCAAAGGAGCCGCACACACCCTTTATGGCTGTCGTTTCCTACCCTGACCCACACCACCCTTTCACACCTCCGGGGAAATACTTCGATATGTACTCCCCCGACGACTATGTCATGCCAGCAAGCTACGGCGATAAACACCAAGACTCAGCTCCCCACTACCAAAGAGTCATCAAGGAAGGGGCATCTGGTCTTCGCCGAGGTGTGAATATGTTCGCCCCAACGGAAATCGAACTCCGTGAAATGGCTGCTAAAGAATACGGTATGATTTCAATGATCGATGATGGCATTGGAAAGATTCTCGGCGAGCTTGATGCTTTAGACTTGCGAGAGAACACAATCGTCGTGTTTACCAGTGACCACGGCGATATGTTTGGCGATCATGGTGTGATGCTAAAGGGCGCCATGCACTATGAGGGTTGTACCCGGGTACCACTACTCATTGATGTCCCCGCAATGCCCGCCGGGGTCTCTAATAGCTTGATCTCATCTCTTGATCTTGGCCCCACATTGCTGGCCCAAGCGGGTCTAGAGGCGTTTCACGGGATGCAAGGGCATGATGCCAGCGAACTACTCAAGAATCCCGCCTCAACGATTCGGGATGAGATCTTAATCGAGGAAGATCAGCTCAATGATATTCTTCATGTTGGCACGCCGTTGAGAATGCGAACGCTGATCACCGAGGAAACCAGATTGACTGTCTATCAGGGTTATGAAGGCGCTGAGCTCTTTGATCTAAAAAACGATCCTGATGAAATGAATAATCTCACAGAATCATCGGCGCTCCGTGCTGACATGAATGAACGATTGATCAACGCGCTCATGGCAAACGATGACGTTTCGCCAAAGCCAACCGCTTTTGCTTAAAATGTCTGCAGCATGCAAAGAAAAGTAACACCTTAAAGATATCGAAACGGAGATACTTATGAACAATCTGCCAAAAGGCCAAAGCTATCTATGCGGTCAGGCAAATGAGCCTCTGCTGTACGAAACAATAGGTGCTTGCGTTGAGCGTATCGCTGCAACCTATCCTGACAAAGAAGCGCTGGTTGTTCGGCACCAGAATATTCGTTGGACCTTCTCGGAATACAAATCCAGAATCGATGCGCTTGCAGCGGGGCTTGTTAGCCTCGGCGTCGAGCCTGGCGACCGAGTTGGGATATGGTCTCCAAATCGTGTTGAATGGTGCCTCACGCAATTTGCCACCGCCAAAATCGGCGCCATTATGGTGTGCATCAACCCCGCTTATCGTCCCTACGAACTGGAATACGCGCTAAACAAGGTCAAGTGCAAAACCGTTATTACCGCGGCGCAATTCAAGACCAGCGAATACCTCCGAATGCTTCAAGAGATGGCTCCCGAATTAGCGACCTGCGAGCCCGGGGAACTTAAATCAAAAAAACTACCCCACCTAACCACCGTGATTCGCATGGGCGATGCCGTGTCACCGGGCATGTTCAATTTCGACAAGGTTTGCGAGATGGGTGACGATATACACTACGACCGCATGGCCGAAATTGCACCAACACTTCAGGCTGATGATGCAATCAACATACAATTTACCAGCGGAACCACAGGTAGCCCCAAGGGCGCGACCCTCAGTCACTTCAATATATTAAACAACGGTTTACAAGTAGGCGCCGGCATGCGCTTCACTTCAGAAGACCGGCTTTGTATTCCCGTTCCTCTATACCATTGTTTTGGCATGGTGATGGGTAACCTCACCTGCATGACTCATGGCGCCTGTGCAGTATTTCCCGACGAGGGTTTCGACCCTGATGTTGTGCTCAGGACTGTTGTTGAGGAAAAGTGCACTGCCTTACACGGCGTGCCTACCATGTTTGTTGCTGAAACCGATTTACCGAATGTTAGCGAATACGAGCTTTCAACCCTTCGAACCGGTGTCATGGCCGGGGCACCATGCCCACTTGAGTTGATGCATCAGGTCATCGACAAACTCAACATGAGCGAAATTACCATCATGTACGGTCAAACCGAAACCAGCCCCGTGAACCATATGACAGACATCGACGCACCTGCCGAAAAACGTTGTGGAACCGTTGGTCGAGTTGGCCCCTACCAGGAAATTAAGATTATTGATGAGAGTGGCCGTGTCGTGCCCTTGGGAGACAAGGGTGAACTTTGCTGCCGTGGTTATTCAGTTATGCAGGGATACTGGGATGACGAAGCAAGAACCAATGAAACGATCGATGCCACCGGCTGGTTGCACTCGGGAGACCTCGCTGAAATGGACGAAGAAGGGTACGTTCAGATTGTCGGCCGAATCAAGGACATGATTATTCGCGGCGGTGAAAATGTCTACCCAAGGGAAGTAGAAGAGTTTCTATACACCCACCCGGATATACAGGAAGTACAGGTCTTTGGTATTCCTGATGAACGCTATGGTGAAATCGTTTGCGCTTGGGTTCAGCTAAAGCAAAACGCAACGCTAAATGAGGAGGACGTTAAGTCTTTTTGTCGAGATCAGATTACACACTTCAAAGTACCATCGCTCGTTCGTTTTGTAGATGAGTTTCCAATGACGGTGACTGGTAAAATTCAAAAATTCAAAATGCGCGAAACCATGATTGAGCAATTAGCGCCTGTCTGAGTCACCACAATGTAATCCTAGAAGTTATCCCTAAACGAAAATGTGAAGGAGACGCGGTGTCCCAACTATTCTGGTCACCCTTGGAAGTAAGCAATAGGTTTTTCTTTCGGCACTATTGAGACTCGCTCTCCATATCTGGCATAGCCAACATAATCTCGAATCGCCTGATGCTGAACGCTTCTGTTATCCCACATAACTAACGTATTAGTTGTCCATTTCACTCTGCACTGGGTTCTCAGATTACTTTCAATAAAATCATACAGCCCTGTCAAAACAGCATCACTTTCCCATTTTTTTAGCTGCTCAATATGTGATGTAAAGCTCTTGTTAACATAGAGAATCGCCTTACCTGTAACCGGGTGTTTAATAATAACTGGATGACTCGACTGAGGATAACTCTGCCCGACCCTTAGCCTAACACCATAATTCGCCAGATCAATTTCACCGTCATGAAACGCCGTTTTATCAAGAAGAAAATCTTTCATCGCCTGAGATAATTCATTATAAGCCTCGCACATGTTGGTGAACATTGTATCGCCGCCACCATTTTCAGGAACCTTGGTGACATACAACAGCGACGCGAGTGGTGGAATTTCTTCGCATGTCACATCGGCATGCCAAGCCTCGCCGTTGGCTTGTTTAGCATCGGGTTGAACATCGATAATAAAGAGTTCCTTATCTGCTTGGTCGCTCAACCCGTTACGCTTTGACGGATGAATGTGCATGTCACCGAAACGTCGCCCAAAAGCTTTGTGTTGGTCGCGAGACAACAGTTGGTCGCGAAAAACGAGAACATGATGCTTCGCGAAAGCCGTCTCGATTTCACAGAAGGTTTTGTCGTCAAGATTTGCAAGATCTATTCCTTTAACTTCGGCACCGATGTTGGGTGTAATTTCATCTATTTGAATTGCCATTTATCCTGCCTCGAGGTTGTCGGGTATGCGCGCCCATGCGGGTGCTTCATCAGCCAAATTTGTCCTGACCGGTTGAAACAGCTCGACATCATCGAGCGAACCACCGGCAACACTCACTAGGCCGATCTCAAGCTGGGCCCAGAGACTCGAGCCGCAGGTGTCACAAAAATAGCGTTTCACAGCTCGTCCGGAGCGGGCTACCGTTGCGTAGAACTTTGGGCTTCCCTCTGTCGGTGAAAAGTCTACCTGTTTGACGATGTACGCGGCAAAAGCATCTGATCCTGTGAAGGCCCGGCAATCACTGCAAAAACACATCAGCTGAGTAACCGGCGATCCGGTTATTTCATAACGCGTAGCGCCACAACGACAACCGCCAGTTTGCACATCCTTCATACACGACCTCTCATCATGTCAAGTTTCTAATACCTGTATGCCTGATTGGTCGCACTTAAGTCAAATCAGGCGCTTGGCTTCCGGTCTCGATAAAGGCATTATGCGTGAGCCAGACCGCATCCCTGGCTATTTTCAACCGAAAGATAGGGAAGCTTTTAACCGGCTCGACACCAAAGCCGGGAGACCCGATAAGCGCTTTAATACGTGGTGCTAGCTCGAACAGGTTTGGTCATATGTTTGGTGTCATTAGCGCCCAAGCGCATCTGCTACCGATCGCGGTTTTATTGGCCATGGTGGCAATTGGCATCGAACTTCGCGTTCAGCATTTCGTCGAATTTCTGAAAAAACCACAGGTTCCGGTCATCGGCACGCTCGTTCACACATTCACGTTTCCACTCATTGCTATTTGTCTTGTGCTCGTTGTTTTCACTTTTGATCTGCCGCTATCCGAACCACTTCTCATCGGAATTTTACTGATTGCCGCATGTCCAAGCGGCGGCTTCTCGAATGTGTTGGTGTTAATCGCAAAAGCGGATATCGCCCTTTCAGTGCTTCTTACCTCAGTCTCCAGTGTTCTATCTTTTGTTACGGTGCCGCTATTTTTTTGGGCGTTTGGGTATCTCATGCCTGATCTTTCCGGGTCGATAGAGCTTCCCGTGATGGATACATTGCTGCGACTGTTTTTACTTGTGGTTCTCCCTGTAGGCATCGGCATGTTTTGGCTGCATTACAAGGAAGATTTTGTGTTGCGAAACACCAAACGATTGCAGAAATATACCCAAATATCTCTATATCTCGTCTTGATTTTAATACTTATCGAAAATTGGGATAGCTTAGGCGTTGGTATTACAGAGGCATTACCCTGGTCTATAGGCCTCTGTTTAACTGCTCTGGCGACCGGATATTGGGTTTCGAGAATGCTTGGTATGACCCCGACAGATAGCGCAACCATCGCGATTGAAGGTTCAATTCGAAATCTCGCCGTTGCTTTCCTGATCGCCACCACAGTGCTCGAGCGGGTCGACATCGCCGTACTACCCAGTGTCTATTTCCTTGCAGTGCTGGTGGTAGGCTTCGGCTTTTCAGCAATCTGGCGGCGCAGAGCGCGATAGTTGCATCAACTCAAAAGTTAGCGCAACTGCGGAATAATGTCTCTGGCGACACGTTCAATGACCTCAAAACGAGGATCAAAAGGTGGCAACAGCATCACTTGGTCCAGTCCCGCGCGATCCAGCTCGTCAAGTTGACCCAATATTTGATCCTGAGTACCTACTAGGCAACTCGCTTGAATCACCTCTTTGGTGACAAACTTTTCCTCTTCCGGCAATACCCAACAATTGTGGCCCGCATGAATCCGTTGGTGCCTTCTGTCTTCCGGCACTTGTGCCATCATCGCCGTATACTCTGGCCATATACCCGCCAGGTAATTTGGTGGCTGATGGCCAAAGTTGCGTAATTGATCATACGCATAATGCACCGCTGCCATCGCAAAGGCACCACACTCATGCTTCACCCGCTCCGAATCAACCGCTTCGCCCTCATCAAGCACAACCATTGTTGTTAGCGCAGAAGTGTAAAACTTGTCTCGCGCAATCTTTCGTCCAGCATCCTGTGCGCCTTTTTCGATCATCGACCACATGGCCTCCATGCCACCTGAGTTTGCAGCGAAAGCCAGTACCGCACCGTCGCCATGTTTTCCTGCTAAGCCAAGGGATCTGGGTCCAAACCCGGACACATACATAGGAATCTTGTCATCAAAGTTAACGAAGCCCTTGTCAGACATAATGTGTCGTATCGGCACCCCGCTATGGGATTCGGTCACGCCATTCATTGCCTCTTGACCCTGCAATAGCGGTGCAACTTCTGCCAGGTAACGATCAAAGTCCTTGATACGTTGAGGAGGTTGACCCATGACTCTCATCGCTGTATTGCCTGCGCCGACGCCAAAAAAGGTGCGTCCCGGTGCGATGGCATTGATGGTGGCAATACCGGCGGCATTGACAGGTGCTGGTCGCGTACTTGATACCGCGACGCCAGTACCAATTTTGATGCTATTTGTCTTCGATGCGACAAGCGCAAGTGTTGCGTAACAGTCGGACCACAACATTTGACTGTCCGCCATCCATGCGTGGCTATATCCCAACGCCTCTGCTCGAACCACGTAGTTAATGTCACTAATATGCGATGCAACGCAAATTCCAAGTTCCATGGGCATCTCCCTGCGTTAAGTCAATTTTCGTGTTCAGCCTACGCTATATACCTTGGTGCGGGCGATGCTAAGATAACACCTTTCAAAGCAAGATAAGAGATTCCAGAGAACACAATGGCCAGACTACCAGCGTCGACCGAAGTGCTGATCATTGGCGGCGGCATTGTTGGCTGCTCAATTGCCTATCACCTCACAAAACTGGGCATCAAAGACGTTGTTTTGCTTGAGCGAAAACAATTAACCAGCGGCACTACTTGGCATGCTGCAGGTTTGGTGGGTCAGCTACGCGCAACCCTGAATATGACCAGGCTAGCTCAGTATACAGCTGCGCTATTTAGTGACCTGGAAGCGGAAACAGGTCAGGCAACCGGATACATGCAGACCGGATCGTTAAGCCTTGCGCTAAATGGCGAACGGCTAGAAGAGCTCAAAAGACAGGCAACCATGGCCAATGCCTTTGGCGTTAGCTGCAAGATGATTGACGCGGCATTTGTCAAAGAACAATGGCCAGATATCAATACAGAATCTGTTGTCGGTGGTGTGTATCTTGAAGGCGACGGTCAAACCAATCCCGTTGATACGACAATGGCGCTGGCGCGAGGCGCGCGTAAAGGCGGCGCACTGATTCTGGAGAACGAACCGGTTGAGCGGTTATTGTCTGATTCTACCAAGGTGACAGGCGCCATCACGCAGCGCGGTGAATCAATCAAGGCCCGCACAGTGGTGATCGCTTCTGGTATGTGGGCGCGGGATTTCGGAGCCAGTCACAATGTTTCTATACCGCTGCAGGCGGCCGAGCATTTTTATCTGGTTACGGAACCGATCGACGCGCTCAGACAAATGCGACCTACGCTACGGGTACCGGATGAACACGCCTATTACAAGGTTGATGCCGGAAAGCTACTCTTGGGGGCCTTTGAACCTGTCGCCAAACCATGGGGCATGGATGGCATCCCGGAACACTTTGAATTCGATTCTCTTCCGGATGATTTCGAACACTTCGAGCCTATCTTTAAAGCTGCACTGAATCGATATCCTGCACTTGAGGCTGCAGGCGTCAGCCTGTTTTTCAATGGTCCCGAAAGTTTTACGCCTGATGATAGATACCTGTTGGGAGAAACGCCCGAGCTCAAGAACCTTTTTGTGGCCTGCGGATTTAATTCTATCGGGATTCAATCCTCGGGTGGCGCAGGTAAAGTGCTTGCGGACTGGATAAAGTTGGGGCACCCGCCGATGGATCTTTGGGACGTAGACATCCGAAGAACTTTTCCATTTCAGAGTGAAAAAAAATATTTAGTCGAACGAACCCGGGAATCGTTGGGACTGCTGTACGCAATGCATTGGCCAAACCGACAATATGAAACTGCTAGGGATATTAGGCACGGCCCACTGCATAAGGAGTTTCTTGCAAAAAATGCGGTCATGGGAGAACTCGGTGGCTGGGAAAGACCTAACTGGTATGCCAGAGATGTAAAACCTGAATACCAATACACGTATGGCAAACCTAACTGGTTCCCTGGATGTGCTGAAGAATGTCAATCGATACGCAATGATGTTGCATTGATAGATCAGGCGTCCTATCCCGTATACAACGTCAAGGGACCCGATGCGCTTACCTTGCTCAACTATATTTCAGCGAACAATATGGACGTATCGCCGGGGCAAATCGTTTACACACAATGGCTGAATGTGAGGGGCGGCATTGAAGCTGATGTAACTGCCACACGTATCGCCAAAGATGAGTTCATGGTAGTCAGCGCTTGTGCTTCAGAACTCAGAGACTTTTATTGGCTGCAAAAACACGCTGTTAATTATCACGTGACCGTCGATAACAGAACCGAGCAGACCTTCATGCTTGGCATCATGGGACCAAAGTCACGGAGTTTGTTGTCCCGGATTGCTCGACAGGATGTAAGCGACAGTATGCTGCCCTACTACAAGTCACACTTTTTTGAGGAGGACGGCATAAGCTTCCGCGCAAATCGGCTGAGCTATGTCGGTGAGCTTGGTTACGAGCTCTATTTCGATCGAACGAATGCGAAAAAAATATTCCGTCGTATCGAACAAGAGGGACAGGACCTTGGTTTAGCCAACGCCGGTTTTCACGCCATGAACGCATGTCGGATTGAGAAGTCATACAAACACTGGGGTCACGATATCCATGATTCAATTAATCCTTACCAATCCGGTCTCGGCTTTGCTGTTGATATGGATAAAGATGAATTCATCGGTAAAGCCGCACTGACTGGAAAAAAAGGCAAGCAGTCAAAAAGGCTTGTCACAATTGCGCTGACAAGCGATGATGCGCCTCTGCTTTTACACGACGAACCTATATTTTGTAACGGCAAGATAATCGGATTAACAACATCTGGCGCTTGGGGCTTTCGTGTCAACAAGAGTCTAGGCATCGCTTCGCTAGAACACTCGGATGGCATAAACGGTCAATTTCTTGCAAGCAGAGAATTCGAGATAGAGGTTGCCTGTGAACGATACCCAATTGAGGTCAGGCTAGGCGGCTTTTATGATCCTAAAAACGAGCGAATGAAAGGCTGACCTGCAAAGTAATGGATAAAAGAAATAATAGGGCTGTATTGCTAGTAAATCTAGGATCGCCCAGTGGCGCAGATGTATCGTCAGTAAGACGCTACCTGAATCAATTTTTGATGGACCCCTATGTCATTCAATTGCCCTGGATACTAAGACGTCTGATCGTTGGTTTATTTGTTCTGCCATTTCGACCCAAGGCTTCCGCGCGCGCCTACCAAAGTATATGGACCAGTGAAGGCTCACCCCTTATCGTGCTTTCCATGAAATTACTCGCGGCGCTTAAAGCAACGAACAGCGTCCCACTTGGCATGGCAATGCGATACGGCACACCGAGCATCGAGTCTCAGGTGCTTGAACTCAGCAGCCTCCCAAACATTGATGAAATACTGTTGGTGCCACTCTATCCACACTATGCCGAAAGTACGATAGCAACAACGATTGCTGAAACCGAACGTGTTCTGAAGAAACATGCTCTGTCAATCAAACTGAAAACCTTGAAGCCTTTCTATGATCGACCAGAATATATTGAAGCACTGGTTAGTAGCGCTGAGCCTTGGATCAGCGAACCAGAAAGTTATGATCATGTCTTGTTTAGCTACCATGGATTGCCCGAGCAGCACATCACTGGGACAGACCCTACCGGCAGTCATTGTCTGAAACAGGAAAACTGTTGTAGCGTCTCTTCTTCCGCGCACGAGACCTGTTACCGTCATCAAGTATTCAAGACAACTGAGTGTTTTGTGAAAGAAACAGGTTTGAAGCAGGAGCAATACACGATAGCCTTTCAATCTCGCCTTGGCCGCGCACGCTGGCTCGAACCGAGCACGAACGATACTTTGATCGAACTAGCCAATGCCGGCGTAAAGAATTTGTTAGTGCTATGTCCGGCATTTGTGAGTGATTGTTTGGAAACTCTGGAAGAGATCGAACTCGAAGGAACAGAAACCTTCAAGTCACACGGCGGTGAGTCTCTCACTTTAATTCCCTGTTTGAACGACAACCCAGTCTGGGTAGAAAAGCTGACGGATCTGATTGCAAGCAGCGCGTAGGCTACTTGCCTTTGAATACTGGCTTGCGCTTGGTGAGAAACGCATCGATCCCTTCATTTTTGTCTTCCGTTTGCAATAAAGCGCCCTGACCCATTTTTTCCATCGCTAAAGCTGCTTCTTTGCTACCTTCCATGCCCTTGTGCACCATCAGTTTCATAAACTGAGGCACAAATGGTGCAAATGTTGCCAGATGCGCTGCACGACGCTCCAGCTCGGTCATCAAGTTGTCGGTTTCAGTCACACAGGTGACTAGCCCAATTTGTAATGCTTGCTCTGCGCTGATGGGCTCACCCATCAACATCATTTCCATGGCCCAGCCGCGACCAACAATCCTTGGCAGTCGCACTGTAGCGCCGCCACCAGGAATAATGCCGAGCTTTCCTTCTGGTGTACCAAAACGACTGCCTTTTGCACAAATACGCATATCGCAACCAAGTGCGATTTCGAGACCACCCCCCATGCAGATCCCGTCTATCGCTGCAATGGTCGATTTAGGTAACTCTTCAAGTTGCTGAGCCAAACCCTGAATAATAGGTTCCATCGCTTTTTTCAGATCACGATGCATGACCTCATTCAGGTCGGAACCAGAAGCGAATGATCTGCCTCCAGCCCCAGTAATCGCAACGACCCGCACCGCTTCGTCAGCTCCGGCTAGGCCCACCGCAGCCTGCAGCTCACTCAGGGTCTGCAGTGAAATAGCATTGTGTTTTTCAGGACGATTGATCGTAATTAATGCCAGTGTTTCTTTGACTTCGTAAACAATAAAGTCAAACACGGCAGAAGCTTTATGGCCTGTATCGGATGTACTGCTATCTGAGTTCATTTTAATGTTCGTCAGGAAATGAGGGCGACAGGCTACTGACACTTTCAAAGAGATTCAAGTCCGCTGTGCTCTGATCGACCCAACAATCTAGATGCCAGCCAATTATTCGCTCGATATTATCAATAGCAGGTTTTCGAACCTATTCGATGATTCTCATCAATTAGTATTACTCAATGACCGTGGGTTTCCCCCAAAAACTTTACAACTATTACGTACATAGGCGCTTTTCCTTTCCTCGGTGCCATAATCAATCACAGGGTATTCGACTTTAATTGCATCCAGTTCGTTAAATACACTTCGTACGCAGCGATAAAAACGCCTCGCCATTTCAAATCTTGTGAATTTACATCTGCAATGGCTTAATAACGCTCCTTAAACAGACCGCAACCAATAGATCTGCAAATTGTTTTTAAAACAACTATCTCGCAATATCAGAACAAAATGTTCGTTTGGCAGCTTTCTGCTAACGGCAATATTTTTGTTACTTCAAGTTGGCAATGCTCAGGCCCAACCAGCGAAGTCTGCCCCGCTATTATCAAACGCCAACACGACAGCCTTACCGGGGCAGGGCATGCCAGCAGGTTTGATATACGATGATCAAGACTCACCCTATCTGTTTTGGGCTGAATTAGGTGCAGGTATATTACATTTGCTAGAGCGGACAGAAACCGGCTATTACTTTACTCGAAGCTCCGTTCCCATTTCGATCGGCAAGGCGGGTTTCGGTAAAAAGGTTGAGGGAGACCTGAAAACACCTGTGGGAATCTACAAAATCACATCTTTCCTAACCGACGATCAGCTAACAGATAAATATGGAACAGGGGCATACCCCCTGAACTACCCCAACAACTGGGATCGGATAAAGCAGCGCACAGGGCACGGAATTTGGTTGCACGGGCTACCTAAAGGTGTAATCGAACGCCCTTTATTGGATAGCGACGGCTGTGTTGTTGTGTCTAACGCGGTCCTCGACAATTTCAAGGCATATATCAAGACTGGAGAAAGTACTTTTGTACTTTCAGAGAAACTGGATTGGCTACCACAGGAAGTGCAACAATATTCTAACGATTTAATAATGGTGCTAAATGAATGGCAAAAAGACTGGTCAGCCAACAACAATGACGCGTATCTCAATCATTACCATCCGGATTTCACTGATGCTAGGCGGAATCTTCAACAATGGAAGACCTATAAGACGCGGATCAATAAATCAAAGCGATACATCAGCGTAAAGCTCAGCCAAGTAAGCATCATTGCCTATCCCGGGGAAGAAAACCTAGTATCGAGTCGATTCTATCAAGACTATCAGAGCAGCAACTTTAGCTGGCGCGGATGGAAACAACTTTTATGGCGACGCCTCGATAACGGTGAATGGAAAATAATCTTCGAAGGAAACAGTTGATCTGCATGCATACGACTAAAAAATTCTGCAGGCACGTCATTAGAGTCTTTTTGCTGGCGATGCTTGTTGCCTGCTCGTCAACACCAGAGCAAGAAGGTAGTCCCATCGAGCTGGAACCTGTCCTACAACCTAGTGCACCTGTCAAAATAAGCACCCAGCAGTTATCAGAGCCTACGCCAGAAGAGCCGCTAAATATCCGTGCTGTTGATGTCCCTTACACAGTGCCTGCACAAACAGACGAGAGTCATATTGCTTCGACAAAGCTCTGCGAAGAAATTGGTTCTAAACTAGGGAGTGTTAGTATTGGTGACTGTCTGCAGCAACAGCTGACTCATTCGAACCTCAGCGTTGAGGGAAGATCACTCTCGTATAGAGACTTCCCGCCGCTCGCGGGCAAACCCC
>CAJXBG010000005.1 GCA_913050215.1 uncultured Gammaproteobacteria bacterium | reverse complement strand
CGAGTTGGGAAAGTACCCGCTAGCCTCGGAAACACTTAACTGTTCTGCACCGGACACCGGCAATATGGAGGTACTAGAGCGCGTGGGAACAACGGCTCAGAAAACGCAATGGCTTGAACCTCTGTTGCGCGGCGAAATTCGATCCGCTTACGCAATGACAGAACCAGGTCACCCCTCCTCGGACGCTAAAAATATTGCGACTGAAGCGGTGCTCGACGGCGATGAGTGGCTGATCAACGGCGAGAAGTACTTCACTTCAGGTGCGGGCGATCCTCGCTGCAAGGTGATGATTGCAATGGTTAAAACCAGTCCCGATGCACCACCTCATAAACAACAATCGATGATCCTAGTGCCGATGGATGCACCTGGCGTGAAAATTCTGGGTGCGATGCGCGTGTTTGGAGAAACGCAGGCGCCGCACGGACACATGCACGTGCGATTCCGTGACTGCCGAGTACCGAAGGACAACATACTGCTGGGTGAAGGCCGCGGCTTCGAGATCTCCCAGGTACGTCTGGGACCGGGTCGTATCCACCACTGCATGCGTTCGATCGGTGCTGGTGAACGCGCACTGGAATTGATGATTCGACGCGCATCGGCCCGTACGGCGTTCGGTAAACCGATTATTCAGCTTGGCAAGAACATCGAAGTTGTCGCGAAAGCCCGTTATGAAATTGATGCCTGCCGCTTGATGGTTTTGCAGGCAGCCAAGGCGATGGATGTGTTGGGCAATAAGGAAGCGCGCATCTACGTCAGCGCAATCAAAGCCAACGTGCCGAAAAAGATTGGCCATATCATAGATGAAGCAATCCAGATGCATGGTGCCACAGGCGTCACGCAGTGGACCCCGCTAGCGGGCATGTGGGTGTCTCAGCGATCCTTGCGAATTGCTGACGGGCCGGATGAAGTCCATCACATGGTAGTGGGACGCGCCGAGGTGCGTAAATACGAGGGTGAAGAGTACCGTGTGCTGGATGACAAGCTGGGATTTGAGCACGAAGGATTTGATCTGGGAAGACAATAGCGAGTATTCCGCGAGAGCTTGTGCGCGATAGGTTGAGATTTTGCACGAGGCTTAAGTTTTTCGTTGGAAAATTCTACTGCTACCATTTCTGCGGAATCTTTTTGTCCAGTGCTGACTTTTAAAAGCGGCCAACCGTTTTTCAGCTGCTCAGTACTTGCGGCTGGACGGGGCAAGAGGGTATTCAAAATCACCAAAGGCGTTAGGCTTGAAACCGCGCCCTCTCTGCCTGTGTAATAGGTGACCTGAGGTTTTGAGGGAGTCGGCGTTGTCAAGGTTAACCCCAGTGCTCGTTTTAAAAAACCTGTCAAGAAGTCTATTTTTTCGCGACGCTAGTCGGCCTTTGGCGCTGTGAATTCGGCACTTTTTGATTGCAATGCGGGCCGCATAGGCATATTGTTAGTCGGGCTCATCTTATAAAAATAATCTTGGAGGCTATAAATGTCAGAAGTAGAAATCTTCGGTATGATAGGAACAAACAGAGCGATCTTCTCCACTTTTTTCTTATGTGGAGTGTTGATGCCGCTGGCTGTAGTGATCATCGCTTATCTATTCAGAAACTTTTCAAGCGCCGTCCGTGGGGCCACAATGGTGTCTGCATTGATCGGAGTGGTGATGCTCGCTTTCTTTTCTATGACCTCGCAAAATGCATTTTTCATGATGCTAAGCTCGCTAAGTTCCATGGCTGGTGAAGGTTCAGAGGTAGCGTTGCGAATGCTCTCATCGGCGAATATGCCCATTGGGGAAACCATCACAGCCCCAGCGTGGATGACCGCGCTATCTATTGTGCAAATAGTGATCAATCTTTGCTTGACCGTTTATGTGTTTTTGTTCGCTGAATGGGATAAAAATTAGGTAAGCATTATTTGGGTTCGTAGCTTAGGGGGCTAAAGCCCCCTTTCTATGGCGCGGACACCTAAAGTTATTAGCCGATAACGTCGCACAAAAGACGAACGCACTTATTTTGAAATCTGGTACAAGCGCGGTTTAAACTTCCCGACCTCAATCAGGCAGCTTAGCTCGCGGTAGCACCTAACTCAGCATTGTCAACTTCATCCAGTGGCTTCGACAATTCAGCCCAATCGATCACTCCGTCATTAGGCAGGTTTTCATATTCAAGAACGCCTAACGCTTCATACAACGGTCTCACTTTATCCGTAAGCAATCCAATGCGTTTCAAGTTGGGGATTACTCGGTTGAATAACAGGTTACGAAAGGCTTTCATCACCACACCATCAAGCTGGCGTTTGCGCGCTTCTTCAACATCCCAGCCAAATTCTTCAAAAACGTCTGTAGCAATCAATCGCTCGCGGGACAATACACAAGCTTCGTAAGCAAACATGGCACGTTCTTCTCGCTCCTCATCGGTCAGTCCTTTAACGAACGCTTCAAGATAGTTAACGCCAAAGGTTACATGGCGAGCTTCATCACGGATAACAAGATGCAAGAGGTCGTGAAGCACAGGGTCTGGCGTAATCGCCTTGAAAGTATTAAAGGCAGACAAGGCCAATCCTTCGATAATAATTTGCATGCCGATAAACTTAAGGTCCCAGCGTTCATCGGTGAGAATTTTATCCAGGATATCTTTCAGTGCGTTATTCACCGGATACATCAGTTGTAGACGTTCCTGGCAATAACGGTTAAAGACTTCAACGTGACGCGCTTCATCAAAAGCCTGCGAAGCCGCATAGAGTTTGGCATTGTAAGTGGGTGCAGCAGAAACTAGCTGGGAGGCAACCAATAAAGCACCTTGTTCGCCATGTAGAAACTGATTGATACCCCAGGCATTCATATGGCGGGTTACCCGTTGTTTGTCTTCATCACTCATGCGTTCATAGGGTTCCCAATCGGCAAAAGGGTTTAACGCGCGACCTTCTTCATTCTCGTTACTCAGGTCCATTTCAGGAAACGGACGATCCCAATCGATGTCTATCTCGCCATTCCAGTTGAGTTCTTTACCAAGCTCATAAAGCTTTTTAATACGATTATCCTGTGCGCTGTAATCCCAGTTATAAGCACCCGTTAACGGTGTTTGAAAAATTTCAGCCACTGAGTCAGTGATGTCTTTTTCTTGTTCTTCGCTAATATCGCCAAGATCGTCGTCAAAATAGCGGATTTCTTTTGGTGTTTGATCGATATATTCAATAGCTGCCATGGCCTAGATTTCTCCCATCTACATTCTTTACTGACTTTAAAAACTCACGAATGAGATATCTTATTGATTAAAGTCTTGCCAGCAAGGTTATTGCCAGCCAATATATGGTCATTTACGGCCAAGTCTGCATTTTTATGCCCAACGCTAGTGGCACCGACAATTATTTCTTTTTCAACTCCTATGCATTAGTACTACTGCAGTGGATGAAGTCGCAAGGTATTGCCTCATCGAAAGTGCTTGAGAATACAGGGCTTTCGCTTGACGAGTTGCAAAATATTGAACAACGCATACCCGAGTCAAAGTTTTTTGAACTATTACAAAATGCACGCGGTCACTTCGGCGAAGAAGCATTTGGCTTGCAGTTTGGCGCCAAAATCACACTGGTAAGTCATGGGGTTTTAGGTCAAGCACTGATAAGCAGCCAGAATATCGGGCATGCCGTCGAAGTCTTATTAAAATATCAGGCTTTGTTATTTAGTCAGGCGTTTATTGAATTGAAGCAGGATGAAAATGAGGTGCATGTTGACCTGATATTTTCTGAACAGGATAAATCGGAAAACATCGATGTGTTACGCCACGAGGTTATTTTTTCCTGCATGGTGACTAGCTTAAGACAAATGTTAGCTGCACAGTCCTTTCCTGTGATTTTGCACGTCTCACATAATGCACCCACTTGGAAACAGGCTTACCACGATCTATTTGGGCCGGAGGTTTATTTTGGCGCTGATATCAACAGGCTGACGATTGACAAATCCGTGCTAACACTACCGTTATTATTTGCCAACCACGCGATGGCAGAAATTTTTGAACAACAGTGCGAAATTCTACTGGCCCAACAAACCAAGGAAAAACCTTACAGTCAAAAGGTAGGAAAAGTCTTATTGGCTCGCCCGGGATACTGGCCAAACATTGATGAAACGGCGCAAGCATTATTTACCAGTACCCGTAGTTTGCGCAGACACTTGTCTGCTGAGAAAACCAGTTTCCAGACACTGTTAGATGACATACGCTGTAACCTTGCGAAAGAATATTTAAAACAAAATCAACATAGCGTATCTGAAATCGCCATGGTACTGGGTTACAGCGACCTGTCTAACTTTCGCCGTGCTTACCAGCGTTGGACAGGCGAAACGCCGAAGCGGAAAAACAGTCTAGCTTCCTAATGCTCGCCTAGCGTTTGATAAAAGCACAATTGCGAGCCACAGTGGCATCGCTCTTGATTAGTCGAAAATGAAGCTGTTTTGCATTTTGCTACGTACTTCGGCCATGTGATTAAAATACTGAAGAAAGCCGCCGTTGTAGTTGCCGTCTTGGCGTCTGTTTGATTCGCCTTCAAAATTGTAATAGCCCGGCGTGCACTCTTCATTTCGCTTGGTCTTGCCGCGGTGTGAGATCACTTCCTGAACCCACCACTCTTCAGAGGCAGCGGTCGGTTCGATGGTGTTGTGATCATGTTCGCGGGCGTAGGCAATGCAGTCAGCGATATGGTCGCCCTGAGTTTGCAACATATCTGTCAGATTAAACTGAAACGATGCCTGATACCCTCCCATGATAAAGAGGTTTGGGAAGCCTTCAGTATGGATACCTAGCAATGTCCGAATACCGTCGCTGTACTTGTCTTCGAGATCCAGATTGTTTTTGCCAATTATTTGGTTGTAGATGCCGGTTTTTTGCACTTCGAAACCTGTTGCAAAGATCAGCAGATCAAGTTCGTACTCCTTGCCTTTAAACTCAGGTCCTTTCTCTGTGATTTTTGTGATTCCTTCGCCGTGCGTATCAATGAGGTGCACATTAGGGCGGTTGAATGTTGGCAGATAGTCATTGTGGAAACAGGGACGTTTGCACATAAACATATACCAGGGCTTTAATGCTTCGGCTGTTTGAGGATCGTCCACTGTCTTTTCGATGCGATCATGTATACGCATCATATAGTCGATATTGTTGTTTTCCTGATGCCGTAGTTTTTCTTCTTTGGTGCGAGACGCCTGTTTCTTCTTCTGTTCCTCAGTGAGTTGTGGCCCCTGCAAGTTTCGCTCGCGGCGTTTTTGTTGCCAGCCTGGTTTTAGCTTTGCGGCCCAATCCGGATCAGTAGGCCAATCATTGCGGATATCGATTGAGGAGGGCGTGCGCTGGAAAACGTAGAGTTCCTTTGCAGATTCGCCTAGCCCCGGGACTGCTTGCACCGCGGTGGCGCCGGTACCGATGATACCTACGACCTTGTCTTTAAGATTCGACAGGTCCTGTCCCGTAAAATCGTAGTCCCAGCGGGAGGTGTGAAACGAGTCACCTTTGAAGTCATTGATGCCTTCAATTTTCGCGAGCTTGGGTTTTGACAAGGTGCCATTGGCACAAATCACAAAGCGAGCTTTCATGACATCGCCACGGTCGGTTTTCAGTTCCCACATTTGTTCTGATGCTAACCAGGTTGTAGAGGTGACGGTGGTCTGGAAAACCGCCAGCTCATAGAGGTCATACTTGTTTGCAATGGCCTGGCAATGCTCGAGAATTTCATCACCACGTGAATAGTGATTTTTAGGCACATAGTTCATTTCATCGAGCAATGGCAAATAGTCGTAGGAAACGACGTCACAGGCAACACCGGGATATCGATTCCAGTACCAGGTGCCACCGACATCAGCGCCGCGCTCAACGATTCGTATACTTTCTACCCCACGTTCTCGTAGCCGCGCTGAGGTTAACAGGGCGGAGAAACCACCGCCGATAAACAAACATTCTACCGTATCGGTTATCGGTTCGCGTTCAACCCGCTCTTCGGCGTAAGGGTCAACCGCGTATTTCTCCAGTTCTCCGGTAAATTCAGAAGTGAATTGAGCGGTGCCCTCAGGTCGGAAGTTGACCCGTATTTCTCTTTCTTCGGCGAATTTTTTCTTGATTTCATCGTAGTAGGCCTGCTCATTTCGCACGATACTGGATTCCTTAAAGTTTTATTATCAAAGAGACTATCGCTAAGCGAGTAAGAGAGGCAAGCCCATTTTTGTGTTTTAGTCTCCCTGCTGTATGGTGAGCACTGATCCTGAGTGATAGAAGGTAGAAAATGAAAAATTTCGAGAGTCGTGTTGCGGTGATAACCGGCGGCGCGAGTGGTATCGGTTTGGGGATGGCGCGGGCTTTCGCAAAGCGTCAGATGAAACTGGTGATTGCCGACTTGGATCAGGATGCAATGTCGGCCGCCGCGGCTGAATTCAGAGGAATGAATATAGACGTTGTGACAAAGTTGTGTGACGTGTCTAGGCTCGAAGATGTCGAAGCGCTTGCTGACTATACGATGGAGACCTACGGCGCGGTGCACGTGCTGTGTAACAATGCCGGCGTGGGCATCCCAACCCCCACGCATAAGATGAAGTTACAAGACTGGAAGTGGATTATTGATGTGGATCTCTGGGGTCCAATCTATGGCGTTCAAACTTTTCTGCCACTGATCGAACAACAGGAAGAAGGGCATATCAACAGCACCTCTTCTATGGCAGGGCTTATCGCCGGTCGTAAAATGGGTGCATACAACGTGGCTAAGCACGGTGTTGTTGCGTTGATGGCGACCTTGGAACGGGAGCTGCGAGCCAAGAAAAGTGCTGTTACAGCGTCTGTATTGTGCCCGGGACCTATCAAAACCAATATCAGTTCACACTCGGTTGAATATCGTCCCGAAAATCCTGACGGAACTGTTCAAACACCCAAACATAAAAGCGTAAAAGGCCAGAATACAGGGGACAGAATGGAGGCTGTTATGGCGGAAATTGGACTTGATCCCGATGAAGTTGGTGAGATGGTGATTGACGCGATAGCGCGTGATAAGTTCTGGGTATTGACGCACCCTCGCTGGACTAAGGCGATCGGAAACATGCTGGAATCAATGCGTGCTGATCAGTCGCTGACCAAGGCGTGAAACAATTTTAAGAATTGCTCCACTTTCAAGGCAATGTCTACACCACTTCATTAGTCTCGCCGTTTTCCCGGTGGGTACATAATGTAAGCCGGTTTTGATGTTGCCACCTTAGCCCATGTTGCACCACTCTCTGCTGTTTCGAATAGCGCCATTACCTCGCCTGCGACATGATCTGGATGCATAAATATTGCCTCATCAGTGCGCTGATCATTTGGGATGATACCCGTGTCAATTCCCCCGGGGCAGAGTGCATTGATGCGCAGACCTTGGTCCCGCAGTTCCCATTTTAAACTTCTGACCAGTCCAGTAACGGCATGCTTCGACATCGCATAAAGTGGGTCGATGTCATAGGGCACAACGCCAGCAAGAGATCCGGTAACAACGATGCTGCCACCTGGCTTCATAAGCGGTAGTAAATGGTGTAACCCGAGAACGACACCATCCACATTGACGCCCATCATTTTCCGATAACGATCAATTCTCAATGATCCAAACTTGTACTCCTGAAGCGCGGCATCGGGCGGCGCTATCTGTATGCCTGCGTTGAGGTGCAGGTGGTCAATGTGACCAATGGTAGATGCCAGCGATTTGGTGATGACTTCCCAAGACGCATTCTGGCTCACGTCACATGGATAAAAGATTCCTCCGGCTGTTTCTACAATCTGTTTGCCCCGGGTGGCATCAATGTCGAGTCCAATAGTTTTGGCCCCTTGTTTCACTGATGCGGCGACAACACTGGCACCAATACCGGAGCCCGCGCCTGTGATAACAACATTTTTTCCCTCAAGTTTGCCTTCAATTGATGACCCGGTTGCCATATTTGTTTACCTGTTAGATGAGTTCTGTTTCTGGAGGATACTATTCAACGGTCATTCTGCAAAATGCCGTTAACACAACAGTTTTTCTTGTCCGTTGTCCCAGATAAGTTGGTAGTATGTCGCTAAACAGGTCATAGCTTAATCATTGAGGGGAACGCGGCATGCTGCAAGACAAGATCACGGTTGTAACGGGCGCGGGCTCAGGTATTGGCAGGTCGCTGGCCATTCGTTTCGCGGAAAAAGGTGCGCGAGCCGTCGTATGCACCGACTTAAACGCAGACAACGCTGCGGAAACTGCTGAGATGATAGGTAAGGCTGGTACATCCGCTGCTCTGGATGTGGGCGATGAGGCTGCGATTGAGGCGTTGGTCGCTGAGACCGAAGCAACCATTGGTGGTATTGATATTTTTGTGTCAAATGCAGGTTATGGGCAGTCTGGTGGGCTCAGTCTGGCAACAGAAGATTGGCAGCGAATGATGAATGTTCATACCTGGTCGCATCTGGCAGCGGCGAGGGCTGTGGTGCCTGGTATGGTGCAACGAGGTGGGGGTTATCTTTTGAGTACGGCTTCTGCTGCGGGCTTGCTCACACAAATAAACTCCGGCCCCTATGCCGTTTCCAAACATGCGGCTGTTGCGCTGGCAGAGTGGATCTCAATCAATTATGGCGATCAAGGCATCGGCGTTTCAGTGTTGTGTCCCCAGGCCGTGAGAACAAATATTTTGGGTCCCGCTGCAAAGCGGCCAAACTCGACTCAAGCGAGTGCTGATGGTGTGCTTGAACCGGAGTTTGTCGCTGATGCCTGTATTGAAGCAATGGAAGAAGGGCGTTTTCTCGTGTTACCACACCCGGAAGTAGAGACCTACTTTCAACGTAAGGCCAATGACTATGACAGATGGTTAGGTGGCATGCGTCGTTTCAAAGATCGATTGAAAAGGTAACGCCCAATCCGAGATCAACCCGAGATACTCGGTTTGGCTTGGCGGCATTGTCCGCTGGGCGTAACAGGGTGACCGAGACCGCTTGAGTCACCCCGTGCGCAGGCTTATTGCCGAACACCTTCCACGATAACAACGACCTCGACGTCACCGATCCATGCTGGTAGGCCAAAATCACCCGCAGCCAACATAACAGTCCCTTCGAACCCGCTTCGATAGCCACCCCAAGGGTCTTTACCTTCACCAATGTGGTTGACATCAAGTTCTACAGCTTTTGTGATGCCGTGAATAGTTACGTTGCCTGCTAATTTGCCAGCCTCTTCACCGCCGGAATAACCCGTACTGACAAAAGTGATTTCCGGGTACTTTGCTGCATCAAAGTAATCGGCACCTTTAAGGTGTTTGTCTCTTTCCGCATGGTCGCTGTCTAGACTGTTCGTCTGGATGGTAATACTCGCAGAGGAGTTTGACGGGTCAGCGGCGTCGTGGGTAAATTTCCCCTCAAAATCCTCAAAGTGACCAATGATATAGGAAAAGCCAAGATGGCTAGCCTTGAATGTGATGTATGCGTGTTGGCCGGGTTTATCGATAACATAGTCGGCAGCCGTGCTTGTTGAAACGATGCCAAAGATAAGTGCGGTGGCAGTGAAGAGTTTAAGCAGGTTCATGGATCTTCCTTATTAGTGATTGATTGGTTGAGCTTAATTGTCGCTTTGGAACGCCGGCAATATTCGCTTCAGGGTTTTATCCTTGTCGATAAAATGATGTTTTAGCGCAGCAAGGCCATGGATGGTAGCTAATCCCAAAACGATATAGGAGGCAACCCAGTGCACAAGACCCGCTAGATCCTCCTGATTGTTCAAACTGGTATCTATGGCAGCCAGCGTAAACACGCCTAGCACATCAATACCGGCACCCGCTGAAGTTGTGATCAGATATCCGGATACAAGCACAATAATCAGGCCAATACTCATGCTCCATTGCGCAAAGCGAGCGCCGATGACTTGATATCTTTTATGTTCAGGCAGCGGGTCAGGCCGGCTTGAGAATAAACGCCAGATGAGGCGGGCAAGCACCACGAAGATCAGCATGACCCCAAGCCCTTTGTGCCAATACGGTAATGTCGTATATAGCGGATCATAGTAGCCAAGGGTCACCATATAAGCACCCAGTGCGAACAAGCCCCAATAAGCGATGGCTACCACCCAGTGAAAAGCGATAGAAAGCCCATCAAATCGATTGTTTTGCGCGTTCATGCTTTTATCGTTCCTAGTTTCAATGATTACATGGTTCTCGCGATCTACGCGTTAGATATTTTATACAGTTTGCAAGCCGCAAAGTGCAAGCATAACAATGCTGCTGTGAAATACCGCGTAAGCCTTGCGAATCATTAAACACCCATGCAATTTCTTCTCAAAGTGATGGTGCCAGCAAGGCAATTTTGCAATGAGTAGGGTTACCTTGGTACCCCGGTTATGTAATATTTGGCGATATGAATGATTTTCATAAGATGAATCGGAGTTAACGATGGGTATGTTGGTTGAGGGACGTTGGCAGAGCGAAGAAGTCCGGAGAACGAATGCCGACGGTGAATTTATAAGAACGCGATCTCCCTTTCGGGACGTTATTTCGAAAAACAGTGACCAACACCCGGTGGCAGAGGATCGATATCATTTGTTTGTTAACGCCGGTTGCCCCTGGGCCTACCGGACGATGCTCTATCGATCTGTCAAAAATTTAGCACCTTATATCTCCATCTCATACACGTTGCCCGCCATGGGCGAAGAGGGTTGGACTTTCGGCGAAAAAGGCGAGCCTCTGCTAGCCGCAAGACATATCCATGACGTCTACACAGCGGCGGATAATAACTTTACCGGTCGTTGCACGGTACCCGTGTTATGGGACAAGTCGACAGGCACGATAGTGAATAATGAGTCAGCCGATATCATTCGCATGTTTGATGCTGAATTTGATGATCTTCAAGGGGTCACGCCTACACGATACTACATCCCGAAATATGCAGAGCAGATTGACCGCTTAAACGAACGCATATATACGACGGTGAATAATGGTGTATACCGCTGTGGGTTCGCTCAATCACAAGAAGCATACAATCAAGCTTATGAATTATTGTTTGCGACGCTGGATGATCTCGATGCATTGCTCCGTCACCAACGATATCTCTGTGGGGAAGAGATTACGGAAGCTGATTGGCGGCTGTTTGCGACGCTGATTCGATTCGATGTTGCGTATTACAGTCAGTTTAATTGTAACAAGCGGCGGATAAGTGATTATCGTCATCTGTGGCCTTACACCAGGGATTTGTATCAACAATCCGGCGTGGCAGAAACCGTCGATATCGATGCTATCAAGGGCATTTATTTCGGTAGTAGACCGCCGCATATTATCCCCGAAGGACCTGAACTCGACTTCACAGCACCTCACTACAGAGATTAATGGCTTGTAGTTGTCGGCCAGTCGCGGTGCAGCGTTGAGAATAGAAAATTTAAACGACATTTACGCGGGTTTGCGAAAGTATCTTGGTTAAGAATTTTGGATAAATTAGCCTCACGCGTGCGATTTGCACCAGATCAAGCTTGATATGACGATTATCATGTGAAATGCTATTTCGTATGATGCTTATCATGCGAGATAGAAATGTTTAAAGAAGAACAAATTAGAGTAATCAAAGGGTTGATCAACCATCTGGACAACGGCACAAATGTTGACGCTGGCGGCCAGGTTCGAAATCCTGTATCCAGCTACACAGACGAAACCATAGCTGCCGATGAATGGCAGGAATTCTTTCTTGGACATGGCCAGCTATTGGGTCTTTCAGGCGATCTGCCCGAACCCGGCTCATTCCTAACCAACAATGACCTAGGTAAACCCATTCTCTGCACGCGCGATCAAGCAGGTAAATTTCATGCTTTTCTTAACGTCTGCACTCATCGAGGCACCATTGTCGAATCCGCGCCACGTGGCAAAAAGAAGGTTTTCAGTTGTCCCTTCCACGCATGGTCATTCAGCCATGAGGGCGATCTTGTGTCAGTCCCCAGAGAAGAACAGTTCGGGCCGGTTGATAAGAGTTGCCATGGGTTAACTGCACTGCCTGCCGAGGAGAAGTACGGCATGCTGTTTGTGCACCCGAGTCCGGACGGCACCCTGGATGTTGATGACCTGCTTGGAGAGCTTGCCCCGGAACTCGCGAATTGGAATCTCGAGCAGTTTATTGCTCAGGGAGATACCACATACACCCATGCTATGAACTGGAAGCTGGCGATTGACACCTTTGGTGAAACCTACCACTTCAACACGCTGCACAAAAACTCTCTGGCAGAGAGCTTTTATGGAAATTGCCAGATGTACGACACTTACCAGCGAAATCATCGAATGGCGCTTTGTATGCGCAATATCGATACACTCCGAGATCAGCCAGAGTCGGAATGGAACGTGCTGCAAGCAGCGCTACCCGTTTACTATCTCTTCCCGAATATCCAGCTAATTCTATCGGGTGCCGGTCCTACGCTTGTTCGGGTCTACCCAAACAAAACAGACCCGAATAACAGTCTTTCCCAAATCAATTTTTACCTGCACCCGATGATAAAAGATATGGAGAAGAATGCTGAGAACCAGGAGATGTTCGAACAGATCGAGAATCGCATGCAGGGTTTCGCCGATGTCATTGATAAAGAAGACTATGCTGCTGCAGCGCTTGGGCACAAGGGCGCGCATTCAGGCGCCATTGAGTACTTCACATTTGGACGCAACGAACCTGCTTTACACCATTACCATAACACCTACCGCGATGCCCTTGGATTGCCTCCCCTTGAAAGGATCAGCAACTGATGCAAACGAGTAGAGCAATCAAAAAAAAGGATTCGCGACACCGAATTCTGCAAGCCGCTAGCAAGAGGCTGAGACGAGAAGGTCTTGATGGTGCCAGTATTGCAACCGTGATGAATGATGCTGGCCTCACTCACGGTACATTCAACGCGCACTTTAAAAACAAGGATGAACTAACGATTGAAGCCTTTAAGCACTCACTCGCACAATCCCAGCCCAGATGGGTTAAACACGAGGACCGCAGTTGGCAACAGCGTGTCAGGCGGATGGCGGCAGCGTATTTGAACCCAACCCATAGAGACCACAAGCAGGACGGATGCCCAATTGCCGCACTGGCCTCAGAAGTCTCGTCATCTTCCGCGAAAGGATTTCGCCAATCCTACAGTGACGGTGTGCTATCTACCATTCTTGACATCGCAGAAATCGGTGATCGTGCTGACAATCCTGAAAAGTATGACCAATCGGTGGCGCTACTGGCGTTATGGATAGGTGGCTTGAACCTTTCGAGGAATGTCGACGACAAACTAAAGTCTGACCATATCCTGAAAGTATGCAACCAGGCGTCTGCTAGGCTCATCGACGGGTAATTAACATCGCGTCACCACAGCTAAAAAAACGATACTCATTTTCGATCGCTGCCTGATACGACTTTCGAATATTCTCCTGTAATGCAAATGTGCTCACGAGCATAAGCAATGTCGTTCTAGGTATCCCCGCTGAACGGTTGAATGCTGCCACTTGCCGGAGAATAGAAAATTTAAACCACATTTACGCCGATCGGGAAAAGTATCCTGGTTAAGCGTTTTGGGTAAATTAGCCTGCGCATGCAACTTTGAGTCATCAAAGACATTCCTCTGCTGGCTATCAATCCTACTAATGCCCGGTTCATAAATCCCGAAATGGTGTGAATTGAGCCATACAAAATGGTTTGCGAAGGTTATACTTCGTTTAGGTTACGTGGTTTGTGACCATTCTCAGGGCGGGGTGAAAGTCCCCACCGGCGGTAATCGCAATGAGTAGTAATCGTTGTGTAGCCCGCGGGCGCTTCTACCAAGGTAGAAGGACAAGCAGATCTGGTGAGATTCCAGAGCCGACAGTTAAAGTCTGGTTATGAGGATAAGGTGGTAATGATTGTTTTGCTCAAGAGTTGTGAGCTGGCTTTCCTCCTTGTTTGCCCTGTTGTTTTAATTTTATTAAAGGAAACAACAGATGACCCAATTTAATCCAAACATCTCAGAAATCGCCAATCGTAAGAAGATCGCACTTGTTCAGGCATGCTGGCACCGCGATATCGTTGACGAGTTCCGTGATGCTTTTATTGTCACCTTAGCAAAATCGGACGATCGGCAGGTCGATGTTTTTGAAGTGCCCGGTGCGTTTGAAATTCCATTACGCGTTAAGCAGCTTGCTGAAACTGAAGAGTATGCGGGCATTGTCGCCGCTGGTTTGGTTGTCGACGGCGGAATCTATCGGCATGAATTTGTCGCAACCGCAGTGATTGACGGTTTGATGAAAGTGCAGTTGGAAACTGGTGTGCCAGTATTTTCAGGTGTGTTAACGCCGCACGATTTCATGAGCGAAGGAAGGCAAGCATTTTTTCGTGAGCACTTCGTGATTAAAGGTCAGGAAGCTGCGGCTGCGTGCCTCGGGATTCTCCAGGCGCCGGTTGCCAAAGCGGTTGCCTAACCTGTCGATATGAAGCACGCGTTTTAATGAGCTTTTCATGATTAACCCGTCCCTTCACATCGATGATATTCCTGTTATTGACTTAGCTGATGGCCTAGCGAAAGATCCTGCGGCACTCGCTGATACTGTTCGCCATATTTGTCATGACGTTGGCCTATTTGTCGTGACCAATCACGGCGTTGCAAAGGACGTGGTGGATGATGCTTTTCGAGTCGGAAAGGCACTTTTTTCCCTGCCACGTGAACAAAAGCTACTGATAGACAAGCGCCTGTCGCCGCACTTCAGAGGGTGGGAGGCGGAAGGTGCGGAGTATACAAACAACCAACCGGATATCCGTGAGCAGGTTGATTTGTGGAGTGAACATCCGGCAAGAAATCCTCAGGTAGAGCCCGCTTACCTTCGATTGCTTGGTCCGAATCAGTGGATGCCTGAGGATGTCTTGGCGGAGCACCAGAAAGTGATGACGCGCTGGTTTGACGAGGCCGGAAAGCTCGCAGACGAACTTATGTCGTTACTGTCAGTTGGACTTGGATTACCCGCGGGCTATTTTGAAGCGCTGTTCGGTGAGGAAAGAATGAGTTTAACCAAGCTTATTCGATATCCAGCCACGCCGGAGGGTATGTTCGGTGTCAATGCCCATCATGACGCCGGATTCCTAACGGTATTGGCAGCGGGAGAGACGCCTGGGCTAGAGATTCAGAATGCTGCCGACGAGTGGGTTCCGGTTCCTGTTATTCCTGACTCCTTTGTTATCAATCTGGGTGAAATGTTGCAGGCGATAACGGGCAACTATTATGTCGCGACGCCTCATCGTGTCTTCACAGCGTCGGAACGTTTTTCGTTGGGCTACTTTCACGGTCCTTCTTTAGATACGAAACTTTCTCAAATTGATCTGGCCCCTGAATTTACGGAGGCAGTAAAAAGTAGCCCTCGGCATTCTTCAGCGGGCTTTATGGCAAGTGCCGATGATACTAATCGTGGTGTTTCAGACATGGCAGGTGACCAGAAGGCTTCGACCTATGGTGAGCAGCTATGGAACTACTTTCATCGCAGTTATCCTGAAAATATGGCGTTGCATTATCCCCCTGCCGACACCAAACCGAAAAGCGGCGACTAATTGGTTTGCTTTTCGCAAAAAGCCTGACGCGGCTTTCATGAGACTCCTGAAGCTTAGCCCAATGGCGATTAGACTTTTTAGGTTTCAGACGGCCACCAGTCTCCCAAGAGGTATACCAAGCACGGCATAAAAAATAGCGCATGCGGTTCCGGATAGAAAACCAATTTCAGGGTCGCCGATGGCCAAGTCAGCTTTAATTTCTTCAACGAGAATAGTGACAATCTGCTGATCGACTTAATTGAAAAGATAGACAACAGTAAGCAAACACCGCGCATATCTTGCATACCCTGAGTTAACTTCACTCGGTATCAGTGATCAACATTACCCGATGACGGTACTTTTTTTGCTTTCCATACAGTGCTCATGCTTATCCTTCTTGTACCGTTTCGCCGACGCTATTGGTCGATTGGGGTTATCATGAACTTTATCATTATGATTAAGTCGAGTTCTTATCTGCTGTCCGGCTCTTTCTAATGTAGCGAGAAAAATTCCAATAGATGGCCGTTCATGGTATATCGTTATGAACACGGTAATATGAGCGCATTCAACTCAATGCCAAGCAACCAGCAACTGATTTTCTATTACTATCCGCGTGCCTGTTCACTGGCGGTGCATATCGTGCTCGAGGAATCTGGTCTTGTATACGAGCGCCGAATGGTTGATCTACCGACAAAGCAGAACAATGCCACCGAATACTTGGCGATTAACCCCAAGGGCACGGTGCCTGCGTTGGTTGTCGATGGACAAACACTGACGGAAACCCAAGCAATTCTGACGTTTCTTGGAGATATCATTGGAGATGGCAAGTTTTTGCCTCCTACTGGCGACTTCCGTCGGTATCGCGCGCATGAGTGGATGAACTTTTTATCGAGTAGTGTGCATACTTATATTCGCTCTATATTCCGCTCCGCTGCTTATGCGGGCGAAAGCCAGGTGGCAAATGATGCTGTGAATGCGCAGGGCGTGAATAATCTGGCGGGCGCGGTTGCTCGTGTTGAGGGTTTACTGACTGATCAGGTATGGTCGTTGGGCGCTGATTTCTCTGTCGTTGATGCTTACCTGTTTGTCATGTATCTGTGGACAACGGATGCCCGGATCTCGTCGGTGCCTGAACGACCCAACTGGGAGGCGGTTGCAAAAAAAGTATGGCAGCGGCCTGCGGTTCAACGTGTTATCTCAATCGAACGGAAGCATCGAAATATTATCGTTCCTTGGGAATAGTCTCGCGCTCGTAAATGAAAAGGAATCGATAGAAATGAGTCTCTATTACGTACAAAAACTGTTGTACAACCTGAACAGGGATCCTGCGCTCAAAGAGCGTTTCGATACGGAACAGGGTGCCGTTGTTGGGGATTACGATTTGAGCGAAGAAGAGTTAGGTGCGCTTCGAGCTATCGATATCGGTTTGCTGTACGTGCTAGGCGTTAATGGCCAGCTTTTAATGCATTTTGCGACGATGAACGGTTTTAGCTGGGATGCATACATTCAAGCCATGCGCGATGGTTTAGAGAAGCATGGTCCTGTCCGCGCAGGCCTCTATGCGATGGTTGACGGCAAAGGCGCGACTTCGACCAAGGAGACGTTATGACTCTAGTTTACGCAGGTACCTGCTGTCATGCACCAGGGATGACTTCCCGCGCAGAGATGGCCGCGCCCGAAACTCGGAAACAACTTCATGATGCTTTTGCGCGTCAACGACAGGCGCTCATTGATACAGGAACAGAAGCGCTTGTCATGGTGTCCTCCGAACACTTTGCCAATTTTTTTATGGACAATATGCCTACTTACTCGATCGGTATGGCTGATGCTTATGAAGGACCTATCGAGGATCCCGACTGGCTCAAAATTAAACGAACTAAAATACCGGCGAATCCCGATTTGTCACTACGATTGATCAATGAGGTCATGCACACCGTTGATGTTTGCTACGCGCAGGAATGGAAATTTGATCACGGCATGTCTGTGCCACTTCACTTCCTGACGCCCGCGTATGATTTGCCTATTGTGCCGGTGAACATCAATTGCCAAAATCCGCCCCTAAGCCCGCTTCATCGGACCTGGGAGCTTGGCAAAGCGCTGCGCAGAGCAATAGATCTTGCTCCTGAAAAAATTGCATTAATTGGCACCGGAGGCACTTCGCATTGGCCCTGTACCCCGGATTCTGGCCGGATCAATGAGGATTGGGATCAAGTCTTACTCGATCAGCTGATACATAAGCGAAAGGACGCATTGCTCGCTTATACGGATGAAAAAACCATCTCTGAGGCAGGCCCCGGTGCTTTTGAGATGCGTACCTCATTATGTGTTGCTGCTGCCACAGAAGACCAGACAGGAGAAATCTGGTTTTCAGAAGCGATACCAATCTATGCGACAACCTGCAGTATTACAACTTTGTATATGGTCGAGTGAATTTAGCGACCGGGTAATGCAAGGTTGTCACTATAAATACAGTTAGCTTCACGAACGTCAGATCTCAGGACCCGATCGCGAAACTTAACGTGTTTCCACTCTCCGACCCAGTTGTCCGGGTCAGTCATGGTGAGCTCCATAACGAGGGTATTGTTGTCGTTAATCATACGATAACGTTCCGTCATCTTGAGTTTCTTACTCGCCTTGATACCGGCTTGAATCATATGATTTTCGTCGGTAAATCCTTCCGTCTCAACGACCAAGGTGTTGCCTTCCCAGTGGCCTAGAGATTCTCCTCCCCAGTTACGATCAAGATTGCTTTCAGGGATACGAGCCCGGCCATCAAGGTAAATGACTCTGTATTCATTACTGAGGCGCGACACCATAAATATGGCAGTAGGATGTTGCAGCATCATTAAAGAACCATAGCGGGTCATGATTCGAGGCATACCAGCGGGATAACACTGGGTAGCGGGGTCATCAAATCTAACGCCCTCTTTGGCTTTTTCCTGATAGAGCTTATTGTACTCTGCAGCTTTTGGTGTGAGTTCTGGTGTGGGTTTAAACTCGTATGATCCGTAATTAGCGCGGTAGTCATCTTCGCCGCGATATTGCCAGACGCCTGTCATATCGAATGGGGTGGGTGCCCGACGCTTATTTAAGTTATCCGGATCTAGCGCTCCGGCTGCAACGCCGGTGGTGGCATGATCGCCGGGTGCCAGTCCCTCAGATATAATCGGTAATTCTGTCGGTCGGGTTTTCTCTTCACGCATCTGCCAGGTTTCACCGGCTGGAGGAGGGACGTACGCCATCAAGCCCGGCGCCGCTTGTCTGACTCGTTCCTTTTTAGCGTAGTTCTCTTGGAGGTCTGTACCGTCCATTGAATACGCCTTACCATCAGCGCCAATCAATCCTTGTAGTAGACCCCCGGGTTCACCTGATCGCAGCGGCCGCATTTTTACGGTAATTTTATCGCCCGTGTGAATGGAGTCTCTGTTGAATCCCATTCGCTTTAACGCGGCAATGCTTTGACCTTCGATTTTCCATGTCACGGTTTCTTTGCCGGGTTCATTGACAGACATGTTAATAATTAGGTGAGGATTTCTGTAAATAAATTTATCGACGGTGCCCGTTTTTTGAATAGAGCGTTTCCGGTCGAAGACTGTCGCAGCATGATGGGCCATCGCGTTGCCCGCGAACACCAGGAATAATACTGTTGTGATAAGGCGGGGGTTGAATGTCACATTGGACTCCTGCGATATTTTTGGTTGTCGTTAATCGTTTTTGGGGCGCATTCAAGGACCTTCCAGAAACATTTTTGCACTTTCTGCGGTGCAGTTAGCCTTGACCAATTCTCTGTCTGCAATCTTTCTTAACTTATGTTTTATCGTGACTGGTTCTGTGAAAAAAACGGGGTCGGTCACGACCATATCGATGTCGATGGTTAAACCGTCTTCAGCTAGCGTCATTCGCTCAATCAAATGTTTATTGCTGCTAGAGTCGATACCTGTATAGATTCCCCAACGATCATCAATAAAATTGTTGGTTTCTACAATCAGTGTATCGCCTTCAAACCGGGCGATTGAGTGGCCCTTGATTGAGGGTTTGCCCGGGGCCAAATCCTGATTGAAATGGAGCGTGCGAGGAATATTCCGACCCTCGTAGTTGATCAGCAAAGTCTGATCGTTGGGGCGTACTATCTGTATGGGGTAGGGCAAGAGCGTCGCTTTGGGTGGGCCTGATGCAACGCAATCGAGCAGTGGGTTTTGGCTGTCTTTGAAGTTTTCAACCTGCATACGCGCTTTGGGGGTGTATGGCCAGTCGCTTGGTGGTAAATAGCGTAACGGCACACTAAGGTCGCGAGACCATATGCCCGAGAAATCTTTTGAAGGTACAACGACTTCGGGTTGCAGCTTTAACGTCAGCCGAGATCCATCCGACTTTTCGAGCCAGGTCAGTCCTGTGTAATAGCGATTAGGGTTTTTATCAGGCGCTCCACCCCAAGAAACGATGTCTCCCTTTGTTAAGGTGGTTTTTGTCCAACCGCGTTCTAGCATGGCGGGTGGGTGCAGCATTTCGATGCTGTATTTGACAATTTTTCCCTGTGCGTTTGGTGCCGCTACCTTGATAAACGCATGCGGCATTCGCCAACCGTATGCAGTGACAGTCCCTCTGTTTGTAACGGTTTTTGTTCTATCAAGATTCGCATGGGAATGATGCGCGTAGGTAGTTGCGACGGGTATCAATGACACCAAAGTGATGCCGGCGGTTTTGTAGAACAATCGTTGTAGCTGGTTGAAGAAGTGAGATTTCGAAGAGAACATCGGTAACTCCAGTAGCTATGCTGTGCCCGTAGTTAGCTCAAGTGTTACATAAAGTGGCGCGAGAATGAACTTGATTGTATCAAGTATCCTCGAGAGAGGAGGTAAGCAAAGTTAGCCAAATCCCGTTTTTCTATAGTATGGTGCCTTGTATCTGCAGGTTTAACGTTAGGAATCTGACATATGACCAGTAAAGAATCAGGGATAGTTTCAGGTAAAACGCCAAGCGAAGCAGGCGTTGAACTAGAAGCAGAGCGCGGTGGCATCAGTCGCCGGGGGTTTATCGGCGCAAGCGTTGCGGGTGGCGCAAGCACAGTTTTACCCGCTGTTGCATTTGGTGTCGAAAATTCAGTGACGGAAACCTCGAGACCTGCCTCAACGCCACCTGATGCAAAAAAAATGGCACGGGAAGTAGGCAGTTCATCGCCACCGGAACCTTTGGCGACTGTGCGGCGTGCGGCTTCCGACCTGATGGTGCAGGTGCTGCGTGATCTTGAAATTGAGTATGTTGCACTCAATCCAGGTTCCAGCTTCGAAGGTTTGCAAGAATCACTCATCAATTATGGTGAGCGCCCAAATCATATGCCCGAGGTCATCTCTGCAATGCACGAGGGTGCGGCGGTTGATATGGCGCATGGTTACGGTCGATCCGAGGGCAAACCCATGTGTGCGCTGCTGCAGGGTACTGTCGGTTTACAAAACGCATCGATGGCGATTTACCAGGCATACCACGGCCACACGCCGATGATTATTCTCGCGGGAAATGATGAAAACAATTTTCTAAAGGTTCATACCGGTGAAGATATAGCAGGGTTGGTGCGCCCTTATACAAAATGGGACGCGCAACCCAAGACGCTCGAAGATACGTTGGTTGCGTTGCAGGAGGCGTATCGTCAGTCTATTACGCCGCCCTGTGCACCGACCTTGGTGGTACTTAACTCAGAGATCCAGAAAGAAGAGGCAGGCGATCTTCAGGTACCGCGTTACTCTGCGCCAGTCGTTAGATCGATCGGCAAGTCTCAGGCAACCATTATCGCTAAAGCGCTTCTGCAAGCCAAAAATCCGCACATCTCTGTGGGAAGATTACGTTCACAGGCCGGGATCGATCATGCTGTTACTTTGGCTGAACTTGTCGGTGCTTCGGTCGACTCAATGGCAACATTTGGTCCGATGAGCTTCCCGCAGCGTCATCCCCTTGTGGGTGTGGGTCAGGATAAGAATTACGACTTTCATCTTGGTTTGGAAATAGCTGCAGCAGATGTATCCATTACCGGTCCGCATCTCAAATCAATAACAGACCGCGATGCTGCTGGGATTGGTTTTGGCTGGAAAGAAAATCCCAACCTGAAGCGAAGGCCTATCCCCGATACTTTGATTGCTGAGGATGCTGAGGCCAGTTTACCTTTGATTATCAACGCGATTGAATCTCAATTAACGGCGTCACTTAACAGTGTAATCGTAGAGAGAATTGAAAAACACAGCGAAAAAAATCGAAGCGCTCGAATAAATTCGCTGCATAAAGCGATTGAGAAAAAACGGCCAGGCTGGCATGGCACACCGGTCAGTCTGGCACGTATGTATGCTGAGCTTTGGCCGATGATAAAAGACCTTGATTGGTGTCTTGCCTCGCCTTCGAACTTTACGGGCCGACATCATAGGGAACTCTGGGATCACGACAAACCATACAGTTACCTAGGTCAGTACCCAGCCGCGGCTTTGGGTTATTGTTTGGGAGCGTCTGCCGGTGCAGCGCTGGCTGCGAGAAGCCGAGACCGCATTGTCATCAATATTCAGGGTGACGGCGATTTCAATTTTATGCCGGGGACCGTGTGGAGCGCTGTCCACCACCAGCTACCAATGTTGACAATTATGCACAACAACCGTGCCTGGCATATGGAGCTTATGTACGTTCAATACATGGCTGGTGTCAGAGGCAGAGGTACTGATAGAGCGCATATAGGCACGACCTTCAGGGATCCCTATATCAATTACGCAAAACTGGCGGAGGGGTATGGCATGAAAAGTGAAGGCCCCATTAGCGATCCAGATGAAATGGTCGCTGCATTACAACGTGGGGTGGACGCGGTGAAGCGAGGAGAACCTTACCTCATAGACGTGCTTACGCAGCCAAGGTGAGGATGATGAACAAAATCAAGTTTATGTTACGCGTTGGTTTTTGTATGGTTGGTGCTTCCATCGTGTTGTCCGCAATAGCCAGTGACGATCTGAAAAGTGACGAGGAAGCTCGGGTTGTGCAGAGTTCAGGTAAACAACTCTATTACGATCATGGTTGTTTTGCCTGTCATGGTTATAACGGCATTGGCAAACACAATTTAGCGAATGATGTTAGTGCGATTATGACAAGTGAAGCGGTTTATCTTGCGTTTATCAGGGCGCGAAGTGAGCTAAATCCGCCGTTGCCCTCGCAAAAAATGCCGCACTATCCTGCGTCAAGTTTGTCCGATCAGCAGGCACTCGACATCTACGCTTACATAAAAACCTTTAGGGACACACCACCTAAAGTTGACGATGCCCCCGCATTAAAAGCAATCGTCGAGGCGGCGCAGCAGTAATTATCGCACTCTCAACTGATAGGCGAATATGCCGCCGATCAACATTGGGATCGCAAAAACCATAAAGTTGATGGTTATGGGTAACCCGGATGCAATCATGTAACCGGCGATTCCCGGACCGAGCACTGCACCAAATCTACCCAGGCCGATAGCCCAACCTACGCCTGTACTTCTGATTTCGATAGGGTAAATTTTCGCCGCAACGGCATACATACCGGTGTACCCTCCCTGCAGGCTGATGCCGATAATAAAAATAAGCAGCATCAGGTTTGTCTGATTGAAATCCAGAGAAACTGCCCCTGCAAATGCCCACATAAATACAGCAGATGTGATGGCAAATATGCTGATTAAGGTTGAGAGCGACCACTTTGATGCCAAATATCCCAGTATAAATATCCCTAGGACACCACCAAAGTTAAACAGGGTGAAAGCCAGGTTGCCTGCATCTGCCGAGTAGCCAAGGTTAATGATCAATTTGGGTGTCCAGCTCATTAGAAAATATAGCGTGCTGATACAAAGAAAGAAGGTTGCCCAGAGCGTGAGTGTTGATCGGCGGAACTCAGGTGTTAGTAGCGTGAGCATTTTTTGATAAATGTTCTGTCTATCAGCCTCTGTTGCGCCGCCGGTATCCTCAATTGATGGCAGGTGCTGAAGCGATTGAACCTTGAATATTTGAAGAATCCTGTTCACTCTTTGGAGTGCGTCATCAGGTTGTTTTTTGCAAAGAAAGTACAAGGATTCTGGAATCATGAAAAATGCGATGAGTGCCAATAAAAGAGTTGCGCTGCCACCAGCGATGAACATTCCCTGCCAGCCAAATTCGGGCACCACGCTACTCGCAACAAGACCCGTAGTCATAGCGCCTAGCGGGTAACCTGCCGTGACAGCCGTGACAGCCATTGCACGAAATTTCTCAGGGCTATACTCGGATGCTAGGGTCGCGACACTGGCAAGCATTGCGCCGGCGCCAAGACCGCTGATGAATCTAAGCAGTATCAATGCCGGCAGAGAGTTCACACTTGCGGTTAAAAGGACCGTTGCCCCGACTAAGGTAAGGGTGAAGATGATCATTGTTCGTCGTCCAATGACATCAGAGAGTGCAGCAAGAAACATCGCACCCAACATCATCCCTGCAAGGGAGAAACTGAACACCAGGCCCAGCTTATCCTCACTAAGTTGCATATCCTCGCCAATCTGGTGTGCCGTCACAGCCATGGCAGTGATGTCAAAACCGTCGACCATGTTGAAGACAAGGCAAAGCAAGACAATCAGAATCTGCCGAAATGAGAACTTTCCGTGATCAATCAGATCATTAATATTTACTGGCTTGGAAGTAATGGTATGCACCCCGTTTTAGTTTTTTTATTTTGATTCATCTTTTGTGCTCCGGCTCTGTTCTGCCTGTTCGTCAACTTCAATCTTTTCGATCAATTCATCAAGCAGTTCATACAGCAGTTCAAGTTTCCCGTAGCCAAATTTTTCCGTGATTAGGTTGTACCGCTCGACTGATTTGGGCGCTATCTCATTGAAAAGAACTTTGCCTTTCGTCGTAATTGAGATGACTGAGCGTCGGTTGTCAATGCTTGACTGTATTCGACTGACCAATGCTCTTTTTTCGAGGTTTTGGATAATGCGTGACAGGCTGGGCATCAAAAGAAAACACCGGTCGGCTAATTCTGTGATGTCGAGACCTTCGTTTTCATGCAGGGCTCTGATCACCCGCCATTGTTGCGCGGACAAACCGTTTTCACGCAGCGAAGGAACGAAGTTTTTCATGACAGCTTCCCGCGCCCTGAGAAGTGCCATCGGCAGGGAGCGGTCAAAGCCTCTTAGGGGGTGTTCAGCTGAGTCGGCCATTAAAAATTCTCGTCAGACAACTTCATCAATTACCTCGTTGGACAATATGCCAACACCTTCAACTTCAACCTCCACGACATCACCTGGTTTTAGGTAAATGGGTGGGTCAAATCGAGCACCGGCGCCATTAGGCGTTCCGGTAGCGATAACGTCTCCGGGTTTGAAATTATAAAACTGCGACATATAGGCGATCTGGTATTTGATAGGAAACATCATGTTTGCGGTAGTATCATTCTGCCGCTCTTCACCATTCACCCTTGTTTTCACTGTCATGTTTTCGAAGATTTCCGGAGAGAACTCGTCTGCTGTGACCATCCATGGACCGATGCTGCCTGAATGATAAAAATTTTTACCCTGAGTAACGTTAAATTTCGAGTGTCGCAGCCAGTCGCGAATTGTCCCCTCGTTCATTATTGTTAGTCCGGCAATGAAGTCGTAGGCATCTTCCTCGGCGATACGATGACCTTCCTTGCCAATGATTACGGCTATTTCGCCTTCGTAATCCAGCTGTCTGGATTCAGGCGGACGGAGCAGGTTGTCGCCATGTGCGACCAGTGAATCTGGCGTGCGCATGAAGAGGCTGGGAAATTTAGGAGCTTCGGAGCCATCATTGTACTCTGCGTTTCGATTTGCGTAATTCACGCCGATGCAGGCGATCTTCTCCGGGTTCGCAACAGGAGGAAGATAGATGATGTCCGCCACATCTGTGTCAGGTGATAGTTCTGCAGCCAATAGCTTTGCTTCCTCAAGTCGACGCGATGTCAGGGCTTGCTTGAAATCACAGTGCATTCTGCTACCCAAATCAATGATGCCCTCCTCGGTAATAGCGCCCCATGACGTTTTGGCTGATGGGGTGTCCCCTTTTGCAAATGAGAGAAATCGCATACTGATACCTTATAAGTTAACCTGTTATGTATATTACACATTTTTCTGGCTGAATTTTCAGATAATGTTGGATAAAATGATTAACATGTTACAGAAATATTCAAGTTCGAAGCAAAACAAAAGCAAAACAAAAGCAAAACAAAAGCAAAACAGGACAGAAACGATGTCGGAACATGAGGTAAATCTTGGCAAGGCCCAAACCTACCTGAAGAAATTCAGTGACAAGATTACGGGTCATTACATCAACGGCCGATTTGACACGCCAGCTCACGCTGAAACTTTTCAGAACTTGTCACCAGTAGACAACAGTTCGCTGGGTGAAGTCGTCAGCGGTACGGAAGAGGATATGGACCGGGCCTGTGAAGCTGCCCGAGTTGCATTTGCTGGTTGGCGAGATATGCCCGGCGCGGCGCGGAAAAAGCTGTTGAATCAGTTCGCAGACAACATTGCTGCGCGCGCTGAGGAGATTGCACTGATTGAGTCTATGGACTGTGGTCAGCCCATTCGGTTTATGAAACAAGCGGCCCTTCGTGGTGCTGATAATTTTCGCTTCTTTGCTGACAAGGCACCTGAAGCGGTGAATGGTCAAGCGCTTTATCAGGATGTGCATACGAACTACACCATGCGAACGCCAGTTGGTCCCGTGGGTGTGATCACGCCCTGGAACACGCCTTTCATGTTGTCAACATGGAAAATTGCCCCGGCGCTTGCGGCGGGTTGCACGGTCGTCCACAAACCTGCAGAAATGTCTCCTCTTACCGCGAATTTATTGGCAGAAGTCGCTCAGGAGACAGGGATTCCTGATGGGGTACTGAACACGGTTAATGGTTTTGGTGAAACGGTAGGAAAAAGGTTGACTGAGCATCCCGCGATAAAGGCGGTCGCGCTCGTGGGTGAAAGTGCGACCGGATCACACATTATGCGTCAGGCGGCGCCAACCCTAAAACGACTGCATTTTGAGTTAGGTGGCAAAAACCCGGTGATTGTCTTTGATGATGCCGACTTTAATCGTGCCCTCGATGCCGTTGTGTTTATGCTCTACAGTCTGAACGGCCAACGCTGTACTTCCAGCTCAAGACTACTGGTCCAAAAGGGTATCGAAGCAGAGTTTATGTCGGCGTTAATCGCTAGGGTAGAAAATTTGAGGGTGGGGCATCCTCTTGATCCTGATACGGAAGTAGGGCCCGTGGTGAGCCAGGAGCACTTCCGAAAAGTCATGAGCTATATGGAGATAGCGCAAGCCGATGGTGCCACGACTGCAGTGGGTGGGCGGGCAATGGAGGAGTTGGGTGCCGGAAACTATATCTGTCCGACACTTTTTACTGAAGCTGACAATAGTATGAGAGTTTCCAGAGAAGAAATATTTGGTCCTGTTCTAACCGCGATGTCTTTTGACACTGAAGAAGATGCGGTAAATATGGCGAACGATACGCCCTATGGTCTTGCGGGTTACGTATGGACGCAAGATGTTGGCCGAACTATGCGTTTGGCAAAAAATCTTGAAGCTGGCATGCTTTGGTTTAACTCGGAAAATAATCGAAACTTGCCATCACCTTTTGGCGGTATGAAAGCGAGCGGTATCGGTCGCGATGGTGGTGACTTCAGTTTTGATTTTTATATGGAAACAAAAAATGTGTGTGTTGCTCATGACCTACACAATGTGCCGGTACTCGGCCGATAGTTAAGGAGATTGACGATGGGTGAACTCGCTTACGCGGCAAAAATTACACATGTACCCTCGATGTATTTGTCCGAGATGGACGGTCCACATAAGGGGTGTAGAGAGCACGCGATTAGCGGTCACCGCGAGATATCAAAACGTTGTCGTGCGCTTGGTGTTGATACGATTGTCGTATTTGACACGCACTGGTTGGTGAACTCGGGCTACCACATTAATAATGCGCCTCACTTCAAGGGCGTCTACACCAGTAACGAACTGCCCCACTTTATTAAAAACTTGCCCTATGAATATGATGGCAACCCGGCGCTGGGGGAATCAATCGCGAAAGCCGTCACTGAAGCAGGGGTCCACATGCGCGCGCATCATGATACGAGTCTGACGCTGGAATATGGCAGCCTTGTACCCATGCGATATATGAATGAGGATCGACATTTTAACGTTGTGTCGATCGCCGCTTTACTGACGGTCCATGACTTACAAGATAGTGTCACGATGGGCAGGGCGCTGCGGTCTGCGATAGAAAATGACTATGATGGTAAGGTGGCAATATTTGCATCGGGTTCACTTTCGCACCGGTTTGCACAGAATGGTACCGCTGACAAATTTCTGCACAACGTGTGGTCACCCTTTCTAGAGGACTTTGATCACCGGGTCGTTGAAATGTGGCAAAACGGCGACTGGCAGCGTTTTACAGAAATGTTGCCTGAATACGCTGATAAGTGTCATGGCGAGGGCTTTATGCACGACACGGCGATGTTACTGGGCGCACTGGGCTGGGATCAGTATGAGGGTAAGGTTGAAGTTATCAGTCCATATTTTGGCAGTTCGGGAACCGGGCAGATTAATGCGGAATTTCCCGTGCTGCCGATGATCGATTGAACGGTTGAAAAGACTCTCATTAAATTGACGAATTAGAACGAACAGGAAGCGTCATGGCACATTTTATATACGAGTACTCCGCGAACCTACCGGCGACGCGTTTGGACTTACAAGGCTTGATGAAAAAAATGCATGAAAAGGCTGCCGAAACAGACATATTTCCAATGGCAGGTATGCGAAGCAGGGCGATGAAATGTGAAGACTTTCGAGTTGCAGATGGAGATCCGGCGAAAGGTTTTCTTAACCTTAGTATGAAGGTCGGACGAGGTCGTGATGAAGCAACTAGAATGCGTGCGGCTGAAATGTTCTGGAAAATTTTACTGACGCACCTTGAGCCGCTGATGGCGAGTCAGCCTGTCACTGTTTCATTTGAAATGCGTGAGCTTGAAGAAAGCGTAAAGTTCAATAACAGGAATTTTTAATATGCTAAGTCCAGAACAGATAGCTGATGCGGCTAATCGACTTTATCGCGCAGAGAAAGATCAAACGCAGATCAGAGCGCTAACAATGTCTTTCGATCTTGACATGGATGATGCCTATGCCATTCAAAAAGCATGGATTGACCGGAGACTTGGAGACGGTGAAAAAGTCATTGGATATAAAATTGGATTGACCTCACGAACCATGCAAGTTGCGATGAATATCACAACCCCTGACTATGGTGTCCTCACAGATGCAATGTTGTTCCCCGATCAGTGTGAAATAACTGCTGCAGACTTTTTGGACCCACGTATTGAGTCCGAGTTTGCGTTTGTGATGAAGAAGCGACTTTTCGGTGAAGATGTTTCGATAGAAGAGGTCATGGATGCCACTGAATATGTGCAACCAGCGCTTGAACTCATCTCAGCGCGCAGTATGAGGGTTGACCCCGAAACGGGATATACACGAAACGTGTTTGACACGATAGCTGACAACGCAGCAAATGCTGGCATTATCTGCGGCGGTAAAAAAGTTGCACCTGATGAGATAGATCTTAAGTGGTCAGGCGCGCTTTTATATCAGAATGATGACATTGAGGATACCGGTCTAGGTGCTGCGGTGATGGGTCACCCGGCACATGGTATACGCTGGGTATGCAAGCGGTTTGCGCCGCATGGCATTGCTCTGGAACCCGGTCAGATTATTCTGTCTGGCTCTTTTACTCGACCAGTACCGGTGAAAGCCGGCGATCATATCTTCGCAGATTATGGCGCGCTTGGAGCCATCAACGTAAACTTTGTCTAGTGGTGTGTAGTATCTAATTTGCCGGCTTCTGGACGAGAACTAACTGAGAGGAAATGTTTTGTTGCGACTTACTTGCCTGCTTGTGTTGAGTTTTATTCATCTGGATTGCTTTGCTCACCATTCAAGAGCAACGGTAGATCTGAAACGGAAAGTAGAAGTTAAGGGCGAGGTTGTTCGGGTCAAATGGCGAAACCCACATATTTTTATTAATCTTGAGGGTGTAGACGCTGAAGGAAACTCAGGTACTTGGGTGCTGGAAGGTCACTCGGTATCCGGCATGCTAAATCACGGTTGGAAAGAAGATTCTATTCAGGTTGGAACGCGTGTGACCGCGGTGTTCAGCCCTAACAGAAACCCGGCAAAGAAGAATGGACTGATTGATCACTTTACCCGTGCTGATGGGATAAGTTTTTATCCTTTCCGAACGCCGCCTCCTGAAGCCGTATCGCTTTCCGATTTAGGCAAGCCGAAAATACCGCCGTTGGTCCAGCCGTCATCGGATTTTTCAGGTAACTGGGCTTATGTTCGTTCGCTAAGAAGTGTGTTGGTTTCGAGTGCGCCGAATTTTGACAATTATCCCCTCAACGTTGAGGGTAAACGCATGGTGAAAAACTACGATCCACTGGATGATCCAGAGTTTAATTGTCAGAGCCGCGGCATCCCCAATTTACCACTGTATGTTTATGGTTATCGTTGGACCCGCTATCCTGACCGTATCGAGATAGAAAAAGAGCAGGCCATTACGCCAGCCGAAAACAGAACGATATACCTAGATGCGCGTTTAGCCAAAGATAAACAGCCAAGCAAAGTCGGTGTATCAACTGGGCATTTCGAAGACAAAGGAGGTGTGCTGGTAGTAAACACGTCCCGTTTTATACCCACGACCTGGGGCATCGCAGAAGGTGTTGATTCAAGTGCGGAGAAACGCGTGATTGAGCGTTACCGGATGACCAATCAGGGTATGCGCATGCAGATTTCTATCCAGGTTGATGATCCGAGATTCCTTGCCGCGCCGCTGATGTTGTATGGCGTCTACGACAAGCGAGCAGACAGGGCCTTCGTTCACTCGCCGTGTGATCCTGAGACGGCAAGAGAGCACTTAAAGTACGAGTGATCGTGATTAGCGCCGCGCGGCTTTGCTATTTTCTCTGATGGCTTTGAATTCCGATCCATCGCGCCAAACCGGCCAGCGCCGGGAGTTGGCGAGATCGTGTATGATCATCTGAAATAGCTCAATATCCTGTGCTGCGCCGCTTAGATCCAAACTAGGGCTCCAGGCATCACAGGTCTGGTGATAGCAATTACCGATGTAGTCAGAGATCCATTGATCACCCGCTTCACGTCCTCCTTCAATAAGGTCAGCGCCGCCAGCGATACCCATCAACAACAAAACGGGTACTCCTTTGCGCGCCATGGAAAAATGGTCTGCACGAAAAAACAAGCCGTTTTCCGGGAGGCTTTCAGGTGTTATCGTGCGCCCTTGCCTGGCGGCGGCTCTCGCGAGATCAATCTCCAGATCACTTTGACCTTCTCCAACCAGAATCACATCCCGTGCCAATCCGGCTGTTTGTAAGATATCAAGCGTTAAATTGGCGACAGTCTTCTCTATCGGATAAATCGGGTTTTCGGCGTAGGCCGCTGACCCCAGCAAGCCACTTTCTTCAGCCGTCCATAGCGCAAAAACAATGCTTCTCGCGGGTGTCGGGCTTGATTTGAATACCCTTGCTAGTTCCAATACGCCGGCGGTCCCAAGCGCATCGTCATTGGCGCCGGGCCTGACGACTCGCCCCTGTGAATCAGGTTCGCCGATGCCGTAGGCGTCCCAATGAGCGGCCACCATGATACTTTCGTCGGCATGACTTCCGCCAGGAATGACCGCAAGTACGTTTTGGCTAATGATGCTATCGACGTCGACCTGCAGGTTGGCGCTGAAGTTAACACCACTGAGTTCAAATGCTTCGAAATCACTATTTCTAGCTAACCTGCGTTGTTCAGCAAAATCGTATCCAGCCATTTCAAAAAGGCGAATCGCAGCATCTAGGTGCAGCCAACCCTGCAATTGAACCGGTTTTGTACCCTTAGTGCCGGTTGCAATGGCATAGTTTTCCCCCGGGGATGAAGACGCTACGTTCCAACCGTAACCAGCAGCCTTATCTTCATGGATGACCAGTGCCGCAATTGCGCCTCGTCGTGCTGCCTCTTCAAATTTGTAGGCCCAACGACCGTAGTAGGTCATACGCTTATTACCAAACAATCCGGAAACAGGTTCTGATGTGTCAGCGGAGAAATCCGGATCGTTAACCAAATAGATAGCGACTTTTCCGGAAAGGTCCACATCTCCGTAATCATCCCAACCCCGCTCGGGTGCGCTGGCACCAAATCCCACAAACACCACCGGAGCATCCTGTATTTTGTTGCTTGTCAGTGGCAATACGCTACTAATCTCCAGATCTGTCGCCTGTTCTAGACGCCAGTTGCTATTACCACTAGAAAACTTTACGTCGAAATCACCCTGCAAGCGCGTATGGGTGAGTGGTACTGATTGGGTCCAGCCACCCGCATCACCGCCTGGGTCCAAGCCGAGTGCTTCAAAGTGCTGGATAAGGTATTCGACCGTTTTCGTTTCGCCCTCCGTGCCCGGGGCTCGACCACCGTATTCGTCCGATGCCAGTATGCGAACGGTTTCCGACAGATTGTTCATGTTGATTTTTTCCGCAAGGACTACCCCTGCGTAGATATTGGCTGCGAGTGTTAAAGCACCAAGCATGAGTCGATGAGTAATCATGAGTAGTCTCCGCTTGGGATTCGTTTGATGTTCGGCCATCGTCCATAGGTCAATCCTCGCCATAGCCACTCAACGGGTCCAAAGTGAAATCGTTTCAGCCACCATGGGCTTAATATCAACTGGAATATCCAAATAGCAATGACCACGAGGTATAGTGAAGTCCGTGAAAGCTTGTCAACCAGTCCAAAACCAAGACCGGTAAAAATGACAGCGCAGATAAAGGAGTGCATCAAATAATTGGTGAGCGCCATGCGGCCGACAGCAGACAGACGTGTCTTAATACTGACAAACCCGCCGCTTCTCGCAAACAAGACAAGAAGCCCAATATAGCCCATTGCCATACCTAGACGCCCAATCTGATAAGTTGGTTGCATCTGCGCAAAGACCGCTGTCAATTCAAAGTTAGTGGTGATGCCTCTGTAGACTTCGTAACTATTAAAGGTGATGCCAATGCAGAAGCCGAATATCGCAAGCTTTTTGTAGAAAGCTAAGGAACGCGTCCCCTGTAGCACTTCAAACTTGTATAGCGCCATGCCGAGAAGCATCATGGCTAGGGCATCCCATAATAAAAAAACGGGTACGACAACCAAGTGCATTTCCAGTGTCTTTTCAAGGTTAAATGAGAACGCAGTTGCGTAGCTTTCTCGTCTTTGTTCAAGTTCCTTGGTTATTTTCTCAGCCGAAGGTTGGTAGTCTTTGACAAAATCATCCCACTCGGTGGCTAAGATCCTAGTATCGGGATTGATGTTAGATAATTCTGTCGCGTGGCTGACTTCGAGAGACGCATCTTTTGCGGCGGTCAGGCCGATGCCGACAATGCCGTAGAAGATTGAGATCAGCAAAATAATGCTGCTTGCCGATATGAGTAGTGTCTTGCCACTTTTGTTTCGAAGGAGATAGAGAAAGAAACCGCAAAGTGCATAGGTCACCAGGATGTCTCCGACCCAGAGCAGAATATAGGCATTAAATAGGCCAAAGATCAGCAGCCAAAACGTACGTTTGTAATGTAAGACGGCACCCTTTGCGCTTGTGCCCGTGGTGAAGAGTAATATACCTGCCCCGAATAGAATAGAGAACAAGCAGCGCATAGCGCCTTCAGCAAATATTTCTACCGCCGCCCATGTCGCCTTGTCAGATGTTGCACCCAAAATTAGATCGTAGCCGGGGTTGGAATAGGCCGCTGAGTGAAGTCCAAATCCGATAATGTTCAGCAACAAGATGCCTAACAGCGCAAATCCGCGCAGTAAATCCAGAGATTCGATTCTTGATTTTTCTTCAACAGGTTCCATAAACGGTGCATCTACGCTTTATCAGAAGCTGCCATCCTAGTTGTATTTGAAATCTGAGACTACCAATATTTTCTAAATCAGTCGTCTCACCTTGGTAATCAAAACTTAGACAGGGTGAGGCAGTTTGGATGATTCGTTCAGATGGTTTGGCTTCGCCCACGTGGAAGATACCGACGTAGACAATCAGTACATTGAAATATGCTGCTTTTTATCGCGGCTGCGTACGTCGCCGGTTGATCCGCGTCAATTAGATAGGTAAATGTTTGTGGAATTAGAAAATAACCTGTGTAATGAGTGTTTGCACCGCGAACCAAAACATCGAGACAAGGATAAGTGATGGATAACTCAACAGAAAACGCCGATACGCTTTATGAAGTGGAAGATGGCATTGCAACGATCACGCTTAATCGACCAGACCAAATGAATACGCTAGGTGGCTCGATGATGGAATTGGTGAGTGACTATATGAATGAGGCTGAACGGGATAATGACGTTCGGGTGATTATTCTGACAGGTGCTGGTCGCATGTTTTGCGCCGGGCTCGATGTTGTTTCAGCACAATCTCGCGCGGGTTCTCAATCCGGCACCAACACGCCAGCCTCTATTCCCGTCAGTCTAAATGTAAAAACATTTCCGCCTGCGGTGATTTTTAACTGCGAGAAGCCGGTGATTTGCGCGTTAAATGGCGCGGCAGCAGGTTTTGGAATGGATATGGCGTTGTGTTGTGATATTCGTATCATGGCGCAGGGAGCAAAATTTGCTCCGACACCCGTAAAAAGAGGTATTGTTCCTGAGAGCGGCGGTACCTGGGTGCTACCCAGACTTGTAGGCTGGGAGAAAGCTGCCGAGATAATCTATCGTGCCAAAAATATGAATGCCGACGAGTGCAAGGAGTTGGGTTTGTGTGCTCACGTTGTACCAGACGAAGAATTAATGCCCTTTGCAAAGGCGTTAGCAAATGATATTGCCGCTAATGCACCACTAGCTGTGCAGTCTGCCAAGCGTCTGATGCGAATGGGATTAGCGGAACAATTCAATGATCACGTACATCATGTTTATATGAATTTCCTGCAGTTGATGCGTACCGAGGATGCAAAAGAAGGCATGACTTCATTTGCACAAAAACGGTCGGCGGACTTTAAGGGTCGATAGTTTTTCTACAACGCTTTATTGTTTTTTGTAGTCTGCACCGACTTGAAACAAGGCATTTTCGCTGTCAGAAGGGAAGTCAGGCCTTTGACTTCTCACCGCATGCATGGAGCGGGGCAGCTCGAAAGGTAGCGTACCTTCGGTTTCAATCTGGCTGGAAATCGCGTTAATCATCAGGTCATCTGAAACGCCAAGGTCAACATACAAACCGTCTAGGTCGTTAATGATGTCGGTGACGACCGCGGGTCTACTCATCTGAATGACAGCGATCGTGGGCACTTTTTTAGAAAGCGCTTTTATTCTTTTGGCAACTTGCAGTGTCGGTTTGAAATCTATGTCCCCTTCCTGTTGGCGACTGCCAAAAAAGAAGTTGGGATGAAGGTCTTCATGAGGCGTTGAAAGTTTGATGATCGCGGCGTCAGCATCATTTAGGCTTGTGACTTCATCTGCTTGTGAGTGCGAGAAGTTTTCGAGGTAATAGCGGGTGCTGGAGTTCACAGATGAGGGTTTCTTTAGACATATAATTGACTTGCGTTGTGCTTTTCTTCCCGCAGCCCGCGCGCGCTTTGACCCGACCAGTTCATCGGCTGTTGTTGTGTCTACGAAGGGAGACTCGAAAAGACCTTGTTCGAATTTCTGAACTAACATTCTGTAAGTAGCTTCATCAATTCTTGATTCAGAAATCAGGCCACTGTCGATAGCGCTCAACAACGTCGCGACATCCTCTTCGCCGCCAAGCTGATCGCAGCCTGCGTTAACTGCTTTTGCAAATCGCTGTTCACGGCTCAGTGTTTCCACTCCCCAGGGCATGCCAATATCCATGGGTGTCTGTTTTGTGGTTGGGTTGAAGGTTTGCTCCCCGGCATCTCGGAATATCGCCCAGTCTGAGAGGACAAATCCTTTAAAGCCACATTTGGCGCGCAGCAGCTCTGTGATAAGTTCTTTCGAAAAGCCACCAGCAACCTGCTCGAGAACTTCTCCGTTCAGCACCAAATTTTCAAGTATGGTGTAGGTTGGCATGACACCTGCCACCTTGTGGTCAAATGATGTTAGGAAGGGTTCAACGTGCAGGCGCAAAGATTCTTCAGTTAACTGCGAAAAGCGGCCATAGGCATTGTGGCCATCAAAGCCCTCGGGAGCTGCGCCGTAGCCGACCCAGTGTTTAACGACACAAGATACGCTTTTTTCGTGCAATCCCTTTGTGCCCGATTGCATGCCTTTGACATAGGCCCCAACAAGCGTTCGCGCTAGGTTCGGGCTTTCACCGAAGGTGCCTGATATACGAGACCACCGAGGTTCAGTTGCGATATCCGCTTGAGGCGATAATGCCATGTGAATACCGACAGCGCGATATTCGGCTCTCGCGATCTCAGCAAACTGTTCTACCAGTTCTGCGCTACCGATGGCCGCCAAACCAGTGGTTTCTGGCCATTGACTAAACCCCTTTGCTCTTGAGCTTGCCCCGGTAACGTGCTGGAAATGATGTCGGGGGTCAGTGCTGATCGTCACTGGAATACCAAGACGCGTGTTAGCAGCAATCTGTTGCAAGGCGTTGTTTTGCGCTGCAAACTCGTGGGGCGTGCTGTCGAGGCGAGTAATCAGATGGTTAATCTTGCTATCAGAGATCAATTCTTGATTGGCTTGCTGATTATATTCCGCTCCCACGCCCATCACACCCAGAGGACCAATGGACTGCGCGGTGCCGTGCATCATGACGCCGGCTTTTTCCGCCATTGTCATTCTGTTTAACAAATCTTTTGCACGTGAATCGGCACTCAAGCGGTGATCTTCATAGGGAGAGAGCACCCCATCGTGATCTAAATCTCGAAACTCGAGACCGTCAATAGTTAGCGTCTTCATGATCAATTTTACGCCTGCAAGGGAGATCCGGGTTGATAGATTATAGATCCTCGTACGAATTAAATACTACGCCTGATAGGCAACGGCATTCGAAAAAGTTGGCGACAAGGAATCTTGTGTGCTGTCCTTAACTGATTTAATCTGCAGCAAAACAAAGGAGAAAAGCAAATGACTAATGATCAGATGTCACTGTTTGATGCGATATACAATTGTCGAGCAATGCGAAAATTAGATACGCGGGATGTACCAGAGGCTGACTTGAAGCAACTCATCGATGCCGCCAATCAGGCGCCCTCAGGTTCTAACATGCAGAATGGTCGGTGGATTGTTGTCAGGGATGCTGCGGTGAAGCAGAAGCTTGCAGATCTCAATCGTGGAGGCGTTGAAGCCTACATTGGACCTCAGGCTGAGCGCCCAGGGAGTTTGCCGCACCAATCGGAAGAGAAGCGTAAGCGCATGTTGAATTCTGTCATCTGGCAAATGGAACATATGCATGAAATACCCGCGCTCATTATCGCTTGTATGGAATATGGTCAGAAAGTCGATGCAACTGTTGCGCAGCGCGGAGGTGGTTCTTTATGGCCAGGCATCCAAAATTTGTTGCTAGCAGCGAGAGCAATGGGACTTGGTGCTGCGCCTACCACCCTTGCTCTGAATGATCAGGATAAAGTCAGGGAAGCCTTGAATATGCCTGACACGATGGCCGCATTGTGTCTAATCCCTGTTGGTTATCCTCTCGGTAAGTTTGGCCCGGTCACGAGAAAGCCAGTTGAGGATATTATGCGTTTTGATCAGTGGTCGTGATAATCGCCACCTGCTAGCGACTCAGCAAAATCGGTCGACTCACGTGGTCAAATAATCTTTACGGAATCGCGTGGCTTTGCTGGCTGAAGTCGCCAGGGGTTAGGTTGGTCTTACCTACAATGCAATGTCTTCGAATCGGTATTTCAGTCGACTGCTCGCCTCAAACGGCCCATGCTATTTTCGCAGGCAAATACTTTTCAATCAGATCAAGATAGTACGGCCGAAGTTCATCCCAATTCACAGTGTTATCTGCTTTTGAGTACAGGTCATAAGGATTAAATTTTTTTACCCATGGCAGCATTTCCCGGTCGTGATCATCGCAAAGGTCGTCGTAAGCACCGGATTGATGCCAGGCATAAAATGAATGAAAACGGATCATGTACTGCGCGGGTTCGGGAAGATAATCTTTAATGTATTGGAACAGGTACTCATCGTGCCCCCAAGACATAGTGACGTTACGTAGACCACAAGCGGGTTCGTAAATTCCAGTGGGCGTTTGGTACGCTGGATTATCTGAATCGGGATTGTCGGCAAAAAAATGCGGATACACGATCTTATCGCTGAATCGACAACCGACTGGAAAAGTGTCGCCAACGACAGACCATTGGGGTTCTCCCGACAAACAGAGAATCTTACCAAGATCGTGTATAAAACCCGTGAGCACAAACCAGTCCTCATGATCGTCTCTTCTTATGGCTTCTGCGGTCTGCAGCAAGTGCTGTAATTGCGATAGCTCTGTGTCCGGATCAGAATCATCAACCAGTGTATCGAGATACGTCAGCGCCTCAAGCCAAGTCATTGACCGCGTGCTTGTTGGTTTGGAAACGAAGCGTTTGAATTGATTTTTGACAAAGTCAAATGTTTGAAGACGGTGATTAAGAAGGTAAAAGGTTTCAACCGTATCTCGACTGGGGGACTCATAGTCTCTCATTTTCTGGTACCGAACCTAATCTGTGTTGTCAGGAAATAATGCTTGATGTCGTTTAAGCACCTTTGGCCAAAGTGCTGTTACTGCCGGCACGTTGATTTCAAATGCATTTTGCAGGCGCTGTTGAAGCGCTTCTGCGCTATTGAGCACCTTGGTTTCAATGCCCCGTGACGTGATTTTGCGCCCTGTGCACCCTACCTGAACTTCGTATCCATCCTGAACAAAACGTTGTGCAATTAACGTCATAACAAAAGGTGAGTGCTCAACAGTCTGCAGGCTTTGACATACTGTTTCGAGCTGAGACTCGTCTGCAGGCTCAGTTTTAAAATCAAAGTTTGGTGCACCACCGAATTGATGATTGTGTAGCCGCCAGTAGCCATCGGTGAGGTGTTCCATTTTGAAAATGAATCCTCGTTCTGAAAATTCCCCTTCTTTCAAAGGCACTGGCAGTAAAAACCCATCCCCAAAGCCAACGTCAACAAGGTAGGGTTGATCCAGCTCTGTCAGTAGAACGAGGTGCGAACCAACAACCGCATCGCCTCGTTCATTTCGATTGACGCCGGCGGATATCCGCATGATGTCGAAGCCTATTTCTTCTAATGCCCAGCCCATGACCCCATTCATCTCGTAGCACCAGCCACCGCGACCCAGCGCTACGATTTTGTGGTAGGCCGCTTGAACATTTGTTGTCAAAGGAATGCCGAGTTGGACATCAAGATTCTCATAAGAAATCGCACGAAGATGGTGTTGATGAATACCATTTAGGGTTTCGAGATCGACGTTCAGCGGACCATTGTAGGCAATTCTCTCAAGATAGCGGGATAGTTGCATGATCGCAGGTTATTCCTCTATCTGGCTCTGTGACTCACCAGCCGCGGAACCATATATCCCCTTGGCCATCAGTGAGGTTTCGGTATTCCGACGATACTGGTATACCTCAGCACGTATGATATGTATGTCTGTATTCGAGGGTGCTGCCTGTGCTGCCATCTCAACAAGATGGCAGGCTAAACGAATGTCTGATTCAATCAATTCCTGAGCGCGTTCTGCCATTTTCAGTGCGCCACCGGCAAGGTTCGCTAACTCCCGGGCGAGCGTGCCGTCCGGAGCAGGCTTAAGGCGCGAAGGATTGCCATCCCACCAACCGCCGTACAGACGCCAGATATTTCGGATAACAAACTCGGGTTCGTCGTAGGTGGGTCTGAGATATGGTTTCTCGAGAATTGCCGGATCGATTTTAATTTCATGAATAATTTCGTCTAGGCGTGCGCCTTCATTCATGCGTTGTACAGTTTCCTCGACGAGAAACTCGAGCGCGTCCGCGACTTCATTTAGCACCCGTCGTATTCTTTCTTTGCCCTCGATCGGCAGACCATGTGCAGGCAAAAATAGTTCAGCATCTTGGCGCGACATAGCGCGAAGTGCGGTAGCCCACTCAACCGGAAACCGCTGCACTTTTTGCGGATTGCCAGCGTTGGGGAAATTCCAAATAAAAAAGTCTCCCGCGCAAATTGCCTTGTGTTTGGGAATCCACGCCCATGTATGGTCGTCGGTTTCACCTTTTGCATGCTTGAGCTCGATCTCGGTGCCGCCGATTGTGAGTTCAAGTTGATCGCTATAGGTGAGGTTGGGCTTTGGAGATTTTGGGTTCAGAAAAATATTGCCATCCGCAATATCATAACCCCGGCGTGAAAACTGCCCGAACTGACGTTGATTGATGGCTAGGTTATAACCGCTGGTTTTATTATAGCGGTCAAATCGCCCGGATACATTTTTGTGGCCGATGACATTAGGCACATCGTGGCGATTGTTGGTTGCATCTTCCATAAAAAAACCACAACCACCCACGTGATCAATATGGCCATGGGTGTAGATTAACGAATTGAAGCGTTCCTTGCTCCATCCCCGAATCGCGCTGACGACACGTTCACCGCCATTTACGCTGCTAGTATCAAAAGCGACCAGTCCGTCATCGGTCTTGAACAAGATGCAGTGAGAAAACGCCTCAACCATCGCAATGCCGTCACCAATCTCGGATAATTTAAAGTTGATTCTGTTTAGTGGCCCGACTTCGTCAGAGGCCGTTGTACCATCAATGACGCCAGTCGAGATCGCAAGCAGATCAGCCATCTTTAACTCCCAATATGAATTAGCGGTGGTTGGTTTTCGTCTTTACGCTAGCGGATGCAATATAACGGGCAGTTGCGAATAGCCTCTGACAAAGTTTGATACGACTCGCTCTGGTTGACCAACGACCTCTACTTTATGGAAGCGTTTGCTGATCTCCTCCCAGAGTACCCGTAGCTGCATTTCCGCTAATCGATTCCCCATACACCGATGTATGCCAAAGCCAAACGAGACGTGCTGGCGAGCATTCTTGCGATCGATAATCAGTTTGTTTGGATCCTCAAACACGCTGGCGTCCCGATTACCAGAAACGTACCACATGATAACTTTGTCTCCCTTCTTTATCGACTTGCCGCGCAATTCGACATCTTCAAGTGCCGTCCTTCGCATATGCGCCAGAGGTGTTTGCCAACGAATAATTTCCGCAACCATGTTGGGGATCAGGCTGAGGTCTTGTCGCAGTTTTTGGTACTGGTCCGGAAACATGTTAAGTGCGAGTACACCACCGGAGATTGAATTTCGCGTCGTATCGTTGCCTCCGACAATGAGCAGCATCAGGTTTCCAAGAAATTCACTCGGTGGCATATCTCTGGTTTCCGTGTCATGTGCCAACAGCGTTAACAGGTCAAAGCCTTCGTGAGAGGGGTCTAGTCGTTGTTGAAACAACTTTTGAAAATACTCGAGGCATTTTTGCATTTCAGCACCGGCTTCGTCCCAAGTTGAAATGTAACCTGACCGCGGCCCTATGGTACCTATGTCTGACCAACGCGTTAGCAGTTTGCGATCCTCAAAAGGGAAATCAAACAAGGTGGCAAGCATACGAGTCGTCAGTTCGATTGAAACACGGTCTACCCAATTGAACGTTTCACCAATCGGCAGCCCATCGAGGATATCTATTACCCGTGAACGAATTAGGCCTTCCATCTTTGCAAGATTTGGCGGTGCCACCACTGGCGAGACCGTCGCGCGTTGAGTGTCGTGTTTTGGCGGATCCATGGAAATAAAGGAAGAGGATTCCGCTCCGGGACTGTCTAGAATCCCGATCCCCTTAGCGCTGGAAAATCGTTTGTGATCTGAATCGACTTCTTTGATCGCAGCGTGGCTAGTAACTGACCAAAAAGGGCCATAGCGAGAGTCTGAATGATAGTGCACAGGGTCTTCCTGACGAAGACGGTCAAAAAAAGGCCAAATCGCATCCTGCTGGAACAGGAAGTGGTTTGAAACGTCGAGTTCACCAAGGTCTGCCGAGTCGGCAAAACCCTGAGCAGTATCTTTGGTCGCACTTCTGTAATCGAACATAAGAATATGATCTGTTAGAGAGAAGTCACTACTTTAGACCCTTCTCAACGGTCGCTCAAGTCGACGGCAGCTGCGCGAGCAATTGAACATAGCAAGGTGCCAGATGGGCCGGTTATCGCCTTGAACCTAGTGCTTTACAGACTTTTTTATCGCATCTAAATAAGGCCTTTACTTGCGTATCGACTGTTTTTTGCAGTCCCTGAGACAGGTTCGCTTGAGCTTCTTCTGGCTTTTATAAGCCAGTCAGATCGGACAGCAGCTGAAAGAACTGATTATCACTCGTGCCCGTGGCACAATTGCTGCCTGTCTCTATTAGGTTTGTTAAATGAAATATTTCTTTCTTTGGATGCTCTTCTTTTTTAGCACAACGGGGTTTCCAGCCTCGGTAGATTATGAGCGTCAATCAGTGACGATCGCACTCACTCAAGAGCCGCCGAACCTGAACAGCCTGCAGACGGTCGATTTGGTCAGTTTTTTTGTATTGGGACATGTTACCGAAGGTCTGGTTCGCTATGACAGAAGAGGTAAGCTGGTACCTGGCATCGCAACCGACTGGGTTCAAAAAGATCGCACCATTCGGTTCAATCTGCGTAAAAACGCCCGTTGGAGTGATGGTTCTGCTGTCACCGCTCACGACTTCGTTTTCAGCTGGCGTCAGATGAACAACCCTGATGTTGCGTCTCCTTATGCCTCGATCATGGACCCGATTAAAAATGCGAAAAAAATTCAGGCAGGAAAGTTGCCGCTCTCGGCATTGGGCATTACAGCGGTTGATGACTTCACGCTTAAGGTGGATCTGGAACGGCCCTGCGGTTATTGCGTTACCGTAATGAACCACGCTGTATTTTATCCGATAAAGCAAACTTTTTACGAAGCTCAGGGTGAACGATATGGTGCGGAGGTCTCAAATCTTCTGTACAACGGCCCTTTTAAGTTATCAAGCTGGGTCCATGATGCGGAGATGACACTGATAAAGAACCCTTCATACTGGAACCGTAGCGCCATCAAGCTTAACGAGTTACATGTTGGATATATCACCGCGGATAATCGAACGCGTTTGAACCTGTTTCGCGATGATCGAATTGCGCTTGCTCGTTTGGGTGCCGATACGGTTGCAGATGCAGCAAGTCAGCAGTTAAGAATGAAATCGTTTGTATCGGGTGGCATGGCTTACATTCGTTTTAACACCAAGTCAGAAATGGTGACAGGACAAAAAAAGCTCAGGCAGGCGATTCGCTTAGTCATTGATCCTGATGAGTTCGTCAATAAGGTGATCGGGATTCCGGGTTATAAACCTGCATATTCCTTTTTCCCTGGTTGGCTCAACGGGGTTGACGGCAAGTTCACTCAGGAATATCCCATTAAACCCGTACAAATGAATGTGGAAAAAGCGCGCCGGTTGGTGCAAGAAGTGAAGCTGAGTTTGGGCGTTGAAAAAATGCCGTCTATAACTATTTTGAGCACAACCTCTCCAACCGGCGCGAGAATAGCAGAGTTTATTCAGGGACGTTTAAAGCAGGCGTTAGATCTTGACTTAAAGGTTGACCAACAAACATTCAAACAGTATCTCGTCAAAATTCAGCGAGGCGATTTTGATATTTCTTTGGCGAGCTGGTACCCCGACTTTGACGATGTGGTCACCTATGCCGACCTGTTGGCTTCCTATAATGCAAACAACGCCGGAGGCTATAGCAATCCGGAATATGATCGTTGGCTAGAGGTCTTGCTAACTTCCAATGATGCCAGAACTAGAATGAGTGCTGCGGATAAACTTCAAAAAATAATTATCGAGGATGTGCCGGTGCTTCCGCTTGCTGAAACGGGTTCCGCCTATGTACAACATCCAAAGCTGAAAGGTGTTGTTAGACGTGTGCTCGGTCCAGACCCAGATTATACTTTTGCAAGGGTTGTGGAATAGCTACTCGCGCTTTACGTCCTGACTGCTCATCTGTCCGTTAAAAAGTGGATGCTCGTGATCATCTGATAGGCAAATTTCTCGGCTCGAAAATGATATCGCGCGAGGATGATTGAACTTCAGGATTAATCACCAGGCAAAAAAAAGGCAGCCAAAGCTGCCTCTTTCATGTTGCTGATGTTTAAGGCCAGTCTAGTGCTAGAACTCCCTTGGCGTTGGCTGAGGTCCCTTTGGCCAGTTTTCAAAGTTCTCCAGCACAGAGTCACCGACGTCTGCAACTGACCATGCTGCTTCGTCATTACCTTTCGTGGCAAGCATATGGGATTGCCAAGAAAGTAAGGTCACTGAATTACCCTGAACCAAAAAGGTTCGACCGGTAACGTCTTTGGCCTGATCGGAACCGAGCCACACTACGACGGGCGAGACTTTTGCTGGTGAAAGAAGTTCTTCCATATTTTGTCCTTCCGGAAAAATATCCGAGGTCATTCTTGACCAAGCAGCGGGCGCTAGGATGTTTACCCGAATGCCATATTTCAGTCCTTCCTGAAATAAGCACCTGGCCAAACCAGCAATACCTGCTTTGGCTGCGCCATAGTTGGATTGACCAAAGTTGCCTAGCAGCCCTGAAGTCGAGCTTGTGACAACAATGCTACCACCGTGACCCTGCTCGATCATCTGATCGTAAGCTGCCTTAACGCAAAGATAGGTGCCTCGTAGGTGAACGTTGATAACGATATCCCACATGTCGTTTGTCATGTTTTTAAATGACTTGTCGCGCAGAATTCCAGCATTTGCAATGAGGAAATCGAGCTTGCCAAATTCATCGACGGCAGTCTTGATCAGTGCATTAACGTCGTCCTCACTGGTGACATTGCCATAATTTGCAACAGCCTTGCCTCCCGCAGCCTTAATTTTTTCAACGACCGCATCGGCCATATTTTGACCTTCACCGCTACCATCACGGGAACCACCTAGGTCGTTGACAACAACGGATGCTCCCTCTTTAGCGAGTAGTAGAGCGTGAGCCTCACCGAGACCTCCACCTGCACCGGTAACGATGGCTACTTTTCCGTCTAATTGACCCATATTGTTTCTCCTTAGCTTGAATATTTAGGGTGAAAAAAGAGGAAAGGAGTAAATCATACTCATGGGTTTTTTACAAAAAGCGATTGGCAAAGCTTGATGCTGGAAAAAAATAGTCACTCGATGGTGTAGGTATGGCCTTGTTTCACCCAAGCATGAAATCCAGCGTCTATTCCAACTTTTTCAAAATCTTTCCAATTGTCCCCGTAGTGCATGAGTAAGATTTTGCGTTTCAGCTCAGCGGGCAAGGTCATCAGTTCTTCGATTGAGGAATGTACTCCTCCAGTAAACAGTTGGCAGTCGTGAAAGATAAAGTCGAAATTGAACTCTCGGTCGAAGGTTTCTAGAAACTCCGGATCAAATCTAGTATCGGATGTAAACAGGAGTTTGTCGTCAATAATTACCCCCGTACTCCAGAACGACTCCCTCCAGCTGGGTGCGGTATCAGGATAGTGCATGGTACGTGGAAGTTTGATGTTGATAGACCCGACATTCGCTTCCCAGGTATCACGCCCTCCACGCACCACACATTTGGGTTCGATAACATGCCAAAGATCCCGAAATTTGAGCGGCGTCGATTCAGACATTTCAGAGCCACCCCTCAACGATTGTGACCAGAGTAACTGTTCATATTCCGGTGCGATAACCATGTTTGGCTTTTTGTTCTGTACATAACGACCATGTAAGTGCACTTCTTCGAGTCCACCGATATGATCCGCGTGACTGTGCGTGATGAGAAAGTTTTGAATGCCGGTGATGGGAATACCGTACTCATGCAAGGACTGTGAGCATCTGGTGCCACAATCAATGAGAAGGTGATCATCTCCCTTAACAATCAGGGCGTTGGTTTGGTTTAGATTTTTTGAGAACGCTGAACCAACACCAATAAAAAAAAGTGATAATTCACCGTCGTTGGTGAGCCCTAGATTCGCTTTGGAAGTAACGTTCATTCTCATAGTCTCAGTTTAACCGGGGGTGCTTATACCCTTTTTATGCGCAGGTTGGCGCGAACGGGAGTTGCTCAACTTTAGAGTGCGAAGCTATAAAGTAGCACGATAGGGCTATTTTGATCTAATTTCGGTCAATGTGTTGTGAACCCCGTCACAAATTGTCGCTGCAAGTTTCTGCACACAACATATTCTAATCAGTTGCGTACGTAATAGGTGCTACACGATAGAGATAATGTCACTTTTACGGCCAAACAGCCGTAAAGCCGCGGGTTCAGCGCTTAAAACGAGCCCGATTCACTTGATTATTCGATTTAGGGGAGTAATATCGATCGTCCGAGAATATAGTGATCAAACCTATGTCGCCTCCAGCGCTTTTCAAGGTCTCTAACCCCTCTGAAGACTATAACAAAGTCAGTAAGCTAATTCTTGAAGCGCTTAGGGTTATCCGCTCGGATGACTTTTCTCCTTATTTCAATCTATTTACCGACGACGCAGTTTGGATGATGCCTTCCAATTTCAAGGATGTAGGTAAAGAGGAAGCCAAGACTTTTTATCGTTTCACAAAAAAATTCCGCTTTGATCAGGAAACCGCTATTGAAGAGCTCCAAGTAGTCGATGATATGGCTTATGTCAGGGTCAGTTTTGATGGTTATCTTCGAGCTAAAAATGACGGGTCTGCGCCCCCTCTAAGATCCGTTAGCAGGCACGTGTGGATTTTACGTAAGCAGCTCGATGGTGAGTGGAAGATCACAAGAGATATTTGGAACAACCCGAAGCAACCCACCTGATTTATCCTTAGTTTCCTATGCATGCTCATTGCTCAACGAAAAGCTCAAAATCATTGAGGATTACCCTATGACCACGCATATCTGGCTGCGCGCAGAAAGTAAACCAAACGAACGTCGCGTTGCGGTTACGCCCAAAGATGCGGCGAGACTGATTGCTGATGGATTTACTATTACGGTCGAAGCGTCTGATCAACGGGCTATTCCGCTGGCAGAGTATGAGGCTGTTGGGTGTTTATCTGCGACGGAAGGAAGTTGGCGGTCTGCGCCCAATGAATGTTTCATTCTTGGCGTAAAAGAACTACCAGATGAGAATATTGAGCTTCAACATCGACATATCTATTTTGGCCACGTCTATAAAGATCAGCCGGGCTGGCATCAAACGCTGGGTCGATACAGAGCGGGCGGGGGCGTGCTATATGATCTGGAGTGTCTGGTTGATGAAAATAATCGCCGCGTTGCTGCTTTTGGCTATTGGGCTGGATTTGCAGGCGCTGCCACGGGCGTAATGTCATGGTGCGGGCAAAATCGAGGAGACAATCCTTCACTTGCTAAGCTAGGAAGTTTTCCCAATGTTGATTTGCTTATTGAAGCTCTCAAATCAGCACTGACTCAGTGCGATGAACTGCCGAACATGATTGTGATGGGAGCGCTTGGCAGATCTGGTCGTGGCGCAGTAAATCTTGCCAATGAACTAGGACTAACTGTTAGCAAGTGGGACATGGCCGAAACTGCAAGTGGCGGTCCATTTCCGGAGCTTCAACAACATAATTTGTTTGTCAACTGCATTTTAGCAAATGAAGATTGTCCCCAATTTATTACTAAGAAAGATATTGCCAACGAGGACAGGGTGTTATCGGTCATTGTAGATGTTAGTTGTGACCCCGAAAGTCTCTATAACCCGATACCGATATACCACCGATGTACGACCTTTGAAGAGCCAGTGATTAGTCTGCCCATAGAAGATCCGCCCCTTGATATCATCGCGATAGACCATCTACCCTCAATGTTACCACTCGAATCTAGCCAAGATTATTCTCATCAGTTAGTTCAGGCGCTATTGACGCTCGACGAGCCAACGAAGGGAGTGTGGGGTAGGGCGTTAGATCAGTTCAATAGACACATGAGAAGAATTTAGGATCAATCCGCTGGTAAAGGGGTGAGGTTATCTGAAATAATCAGCCAAACTAAACTGCTTTCCGGGAGCTTTCATGCCTGTCTATGATTTTGCTGTAGGTCAAACCAACCCCGAAACGTTCCCTGTAGAGGCTTTCAAGCAAGCCGCGCTGAGAGCCATTGAGGCCGAGCACGACGCTTATAACAAGTATCCGGGTAATCTGGGTCATGAGGGTCTTCGGGCACTGATGGCGGAGCGAGAGAGTCAGCGAGAAGGCGTTGAGGTATCAAAGGATCTCATTGCGATTACCAATGGATCAATGCAGGCAGTGACTCTTGTCGGGCAGGCGCTGATGCAGGGCAAAGACGATATTGTTATTACCGAGGAGTATACCTACTCCGGCACTATTGGTGCTTATAAGGGCATCGGACTTAAGATGGTTGGTATTCCTCTAGATGATGATGGAATGCGAATGGATGCGCTGAAAGAGACACTAGCGCAACTGTCTGACCAGGGTACATTACCGCGCTTCATTTATCCCTTAACCACGTATCAAAATCCAACAGGTACGATGATGCCCCGCTCACGAAAAGAAGCGCTCATTCGAATTGCCGCGGATTATGATATTCCGCTCGTAGAAGATAACTGCTATGGGGATGTACATTTCACTGGGGAGAAAGTGCCCTCAATGTTCGCGATGGACGACGGATTGAAACATATCTACATTGGTTCTTTGTCTAAGATTCTCGCGCCTGGCGTTAGGCTCGGCTATCTGCATGCTAGGGAACCCTTATTCTCGGACATCGTGTCTAAACGTTTTGATGCTGGCAGTAACTATTTTGCCGCCTCGGTCGTCGCTGAATTTTATAAAGATGGCATTTGGGACCATTGTGAGATAGCAAACCCAGTGCTCAAAAATAAGTTAGATCTGGTTGATGCCGGACTACAAAAACAATTGGCAGATATTTGCGTCTGGTCGAAACCCGCAGGTGGTTTATTTATGTGGGTGAGATTGCCAGAAGATGTCGATATGGATAAGTTAATGGCAGTAAGCCGCGAAAGAAAAGTGTTCTTTGCGCCAGGAGCGGCTTTCCACATAGACCGAAAAAATGATCCTTACATCAGGCTGGCTTTTGGGCACGTGCCTGATGACCTCATCGTCGAGGGGATTCCGGTTTTGGCTCAGTGTGTTCGCGAAAGTCGAACCAGCAATGAGGCGGTGAAATTCACTTCTCTGTTCGGATAAAAATTAAATAAAAACGGATTAAAGGCGGAAACCTAATATGCCACACGCGATGATTAATGGCGCCAAACTTTGGTACGACTCAATGGGAGAGGGTGAGCCTATACTGCTACACCATGGCTATACAGCATCCCGGGCAAACTGGATGCCCGTTGCAGAGCGGCTTAAAGACCGCTATCGCGTCATACTGATGGAGTGCCGGGGGTCTGGTGAAAGTGAAGACACGAGTGATGGTTATAACCTCGAGCAATACACTAGCGACGTCGTTGGCATGATGGACTATCTTGGTATTACCCGTTTCACCTATGCAGGTCACAGCATGGGTGGTGGTATTGGGTTTCTGTTGGCGTTAAACCATGCTGCTCGACTAAACAAGTTGGTGCTGATGGCGCCGATTCCTGCTGGTGGTGGTCAAGGAGAGCCAGATCCTGAGTACATCGAAGCGAGATTGAAAGCGAGAAGGGATAACAACAGGGATTTCTTTAAGGCAGACATGCTGGCGACGAGATTTAGACCGGATGTTCAGACAGACGATTGGTTTGAGTCTCGGGTTGATCATCTCATGAGGGTTTCAGAAGGGCACCTGTTGGGTAGCATGAGGTCGATGTTTGCTTTACGCGCGGCTGACAAACTTGCAGAAATCAACGTACCCACGATGATGTTGGCAGGAGCTGTTGACGCATTGCTGGCGTCAAATATAGAGGATTATCGCGCTCTACCTCGTGCGACCCTTCAGGTTTTTGCGCACGCGGGTCATGAAGTGGCGATACATGAGCCCGATGGTGTGAGTGATGCGATTGACAAGTTTATGCAATATGGTGTTGTTGACATAACAGCTTAGGTCGTCTGACCGCTGAGATTCCGTATGACACTGTAGCGTAGCGCAATGACAGCGATCAAAGCGACGTAACAACTTGCGAGGACAGCAATTGCCCCTGAGGTCGTAACATAACCTGCGAGCGCTCCGGCTGCCAACCCGCCGAGAGGACCAAAGCTGTAGCACATCCCATGAATACCCAGCACTCTTCCCCTTAATTCCTCGGGGACCCTAAGTTGCAGCACCGTAAGCGCCATTATCATGAACATTGAATTGAGTGCAGAGGCAGCAAAAACGCAACCGATACAAATTGCGAAGGCGAGATCAGAGTGCTTGAATATGCTGGTCATGGCGGTGAACCCGTACAGAAAAAAGCAGGAAGCTAGCGCGGTTGCTAGCATCAGGCGACCAAGATTTTTTGAGCGTTGAAAGTCACCAATTAGAAGGGTGCCCGCAACAGAACCAAAGCCTGTTGCTGAGATCAAAAAACCGTAGCCGGATTCGTCCAAGCTGAGTATTGCGCTGAAAGCTGGCATTAGTTGTATATAGGCAAAGCCAAAACCCATCGCGGCAAAACTTAGAATCGTGAGTATTAGAAATGTCGGTTCATGCCAGATGAACCTGACGCCCTCTGCGACTTTTTCAAGCGGCGAGCCTTGAAAGGAAAGCCCCGGCAGCTTTAGATTCATACTGAGCATGACGAGGAACATTGAGAAAAAACCGGCCGTACAGAGGACAAAAGCAACCCAAGTATCGGCGACAACCAATATAAGCCCGCCCAAGGCCGGTACGATCATTCGTGAGCTTTGCCAGACGATTGCGCTCAGGGCGACCGCGCTGAACATTTCATCGCGTTCAATCAAAGAGGGCATGATCGCCGTTCTTGCCGGCCAGTCGAACCCGGTAATAAAAGAGATCGCTGCGGCGATCACAATAATGTGCCATGGCGTGACGATCTCAAGATAATCCAGCACTGCGAGCCAGGCGAGCAGCAAGGTCATCAGAAAGGATGTGCCCAGCATGAGCTTGCGCTTGTCGATAGAGTCGGCGAGGGCGCCGCCAAAAAGCGTCATGGCAAGGGTAGGTATAGATGCTGCAGCGCCGAGATAGCCGAGCATCAGCGTTGATTCTGTCAACTCGAACAATAACCACCCGAGCGCCATCACCTGCAACTGCGTGGCGCCAACCGACGCAAATGACCCTAGCCAGTATCGACGAAAAAAGGGATATTTAAGCGCACCAAGACGCCCGCTGAATTCGATCACGTTTATTGCCACTGAATTTCCAGCGGTCAATATAGCAGACCAGAGTGATGATAACGCTGTCCGAAAATACTGATTACAAGAGAGCTGCGATGAACCGAGTGTTTTTGGCGCTCAGAGGGTCGCTATAACCGCAAAGAAAAGGTTGATATGCGTTATAATCGATCGTCCATTCTGTTGCTTCCCATCAACCTAACGCTGCGGGTGCGCTCTTCATCATATGAAACTAAACGAACTACCTACCAACAGCAATTATCAGTTTTGGACGCTGCAAATTGTTGGCTGGAGCGGATGGGTTGTGCTATTTACGATTCGCGACTTCTACTGGGGCCAACCACTTGAGCGGGTCACGTTGTTAGGCGTGCAAGCCCTGGCAGGACTTATTCTGACGACCGGCTTGCGATATATTTATCAAGCGGTGTGGGAACATCCGATCAGAACCAGAATCATGGTTGTTGTGGGAGCCTCTTATCTAATGGCCGCTATTTGGCAGCCAGTTAAAAATTACTTTCAATTCGCCTATTATGATGACTATCGAGCTGTTGAGGCCTATGGTCAGCTTGCATACTTTAGCGGCATCATCGGCTATTCCTACTTCCTTATTCTTTGCTGGAGTGGGCTCTATTTCGCACTCAAGTTCTATCGTCTGCTCCAGCAACAGGTTCAGAAGAGCATTAAAGCCGAGAGCATGGCGCACGAAGCGCAGTTACGCATGCTGCGTTATCAACTCAACCCTCACTTCCTGTTCAATACCTTGAATGCTATATCAACTTTGATCCTGTCCGGAGATAACAAAATTGCCAACGAAATGCTCAGCAAACTGAGTAACTTTCTCCGCTATTCTCTGGATAAAGATCCGATGGGGAAAGTCGATATCGACCATGAAATTAACACCATGAAGCTCTACCTCGAAATCGAAAAGGTAAGGTTTGATGAGCGGCTGCAGTTGGAATTCAATGTTGAAGACGAAGTTAAGACAGCTCTGGTACCGAGTCTGCTGTTGCAGCCACTTGTTGAAAACTCGATAAAATATGCCGTTGCTAATAGTGAAAAAGGGGGCAAGATCACTATCGGCGCTCGAGCCGCCGCGGGCAACCTATTACTTGAGGTGAGTGACAATGGACCCGGCATAGAATTCATCAGCGGGCAAATGCCTGTTTTCAATGGGGTCGGCATCGTGAACACAAAAGAGCGGTTAGAGGCAATTTATGGTCTCCGGCATTCAATCAAATTTAATCAGGCACTACCTTCGGGCCTGATGATAGAAATTCGGATACCTTTCGAGACCGAGTAGGGGAATATCGATGGAAGCACTCAGAGCAATTGTGGTTGACGACGAGTCACTGGCGAGAAAAGGACTAAGAATCCGGTTGGAACAAATTGCTGGTATTGAAATCGTTGGTGAATGCGTCAATGGTAAAGAAGCACTAAATTCAGTCACTGAGTTAAAACCCGATATCATGTTTCTGGATATACAGATGCCCGGTATGAGCGGATTTGACGTTGTTAGCAATTTGCAACAAGACAATATGCCTCTGGTCGTATTTGTCACAGCTTTCGATCAATACGCGGTTGAAGCATTCGATGTGCATGCGGTGGACTATTTGCTCAAACCGATAGACGATGAACGGCTTACGGATGCGGTTAAACGTGCTCAAGAGCATCTCCAGCGCAAAGGCAGTATCACAGACAAGCAGCGCCTGCTGGAGCTGATTATCAGCATTACCGGCAAGTCCGAAACATCAGTTGCGCAACTGCTTAAAGATCACTCGGGGGTCAAGTCTTACCCGGAAAGAATAGCGATCAAAGATGGTGGTGAAACAACCCTTGTCGAAACCAAAGACATCGACTGGGTCGATGCGGCCGGTGATTATATGTGTGTTCATGCTAACGATTGTACTCACGTGATGAGAATCACCATGAAAGATCTTGAGGCGCAGCTCGATCCTTCGACATTTCAAAGGGTGCATCGCAGCACGATCGTTAACCTCGAGCGAGTGGTTAAAGTCTGCTCTCATATGAACGGCGAGTTTTATTTGAAGCTGAATAATGGCTCAGCAGTAAAAATGAGCAGGTCTTATAAAGATAAAGTTAAACATTTTTTTTAATCGACAAACGGCCTAGAAACCCTTGATTTAGGCATTGCTTCCTCCATCTATCCTGCCTACTATTGAGCAACAGCTTTAGTGGTGAGGGTTAGTATGGTTGATGTAGTAGCGAACGTTTCTCAAATAACACCAGCATGGCTGACTCAAGCTTTGCGGGCCAATGGTTCGATCAAATCTTCTGTCACCGATGTCAATCTCGGTGTGATTGGCGCCGGCGTAGGTTTAATGGGCGAGCTCGCCCGTCTCGAGATGACCTTCGAATCCCCCGAGGATATGCCTTCTGTCATCATCGCCAAGATTGCGGCACAGAATGAAAATCGTGAGGTCGCGAAAATTCTGGATTTTTACAACCGCGAGGCTAATTTCTATAACAGGGTAGCCGATCAGATTCCGTTTAACGTACCTGCAAGTTATTTTGCCAAGGTTAATGACGAAACCTACGACTGTGTTATTTTGATGGAAGACCTTGGTGATGTTTCGCCTAATGATCAATTAGTAGGTGCAAGTGAGGAAGAGGCGTTTTCCGCTATTGAAAGAATCGCCAGTATGCACGCGATCTACTGGGGTAAGGTAAGACGCCCTGAGCATAGCTGGATGTACGACTTTATGTCGGTGCATGAGGCGGAGCGTTTGCAAACGTTGCTCTACATGCCAGGTTTAACGCCGACGATAGAAAATTTTGGCGCTTTTCTTGATGCTGAGTCCAGCTCAATTCTTACTAGAACTGGGGAGCAATACCATGATGTCTGGGCGAATAACATGTTCTCTCAGGAAACATTCATCCATGGTGACTTCCGACAAGATAATTTTATTTATCCAAAGGATAGTCTCGATGCTGTCATTCTTGATTGGCAAATATCTGGTTGCGGTAAAGGGGTCTTCGATTTTACTTACTTCGTTTGCCAAAGCTTGAAGTCGGATGTGAGAAAGCGTATCGAGAAGCAGCTTGTCGAGTTTTATGTTGAAAAACTGCGAGAAGGGGGGGTCACCGATTACAGTTTCGAACAGTGCTGGAGTGATTATCGTCGAATGGTGTTGGGTTGCCTGATCTATCCAATTACCGTGTGTGGCACGCTGGACCTCGCTAACGAGAGAGGGCAGGCGCTCGCAGAATGTATGCTTGAACGTAATTTATCGGCAATTTCAGATTTGGGTTCTGCTGAGCTGCTGAAGTAGGTCAATTCACTTGAGTTAGGCGGTAAATGTTATCTTGAGACTGCGGTAATTGCCAAGCTGGTGTTGTATGCGACGTAGGCAACGAGCAATAGACCCGCTTCGAATTTATTAATTTTCCCGGTGCCTGGGCCGTTAAAGCTATAAGCCATGATGAAAAGTGCAGCGGTTAAAATCGCCAGCACTGGCATATCTCGAGTGAGTAAATCAGTCTCCACTACCGTCGGTGCGATGGTCCCAGAAATTCCCACGACAATCGTCGTGTTAAATAGATTCGAGCCAATAACATTACCCAGTGCCAGTGCATGTTCGTTCTTTTTTACCGCCGCAATGCACGAGGCTAGTTCAGGTAGTGAGGTGCCGATAGCAACAATTGTTAGCCCGATAATGAGGTCACTCACACCGAGTGCCTGTGCGATCTCGACACCGCCCCAGACAAGCAATCTTGAACTTAGCACAAGAAAAATCAGTCCCGTTATCAGAAATACGAGCGCTTTTGACATGCTCATTGGTTCGCTGAATTCCTGTTCTACAACTTCGGCAAGATTATCCTGGTTGGATTGCATGCCTGCCCTGATTGACCAACCCATGATAATTGAAAATAATCCGATGAGTATAAGGCCGTCGACACGGCTGAGGTTTCCATCTAGATAGAGTAGACCCGCGGCAGTGGCTGTTGCGAAAGCCAGTAGAGGTAATTCACGTTGCAGTACTGAAGATTCAACCGAGATGGGGCTGATTAGCGCGGTCACCCCAAGAATTAATGCGATATTGGTAATGTTTGAACCGAAGGCATTTCCCAGCGCCAGATTGGGATTACCCTGATAGGAAGAAAGCGCTGAAATTACCATTTCCGGGGCAGAACTCCCGAAGCCGATCACCAGCATGCCAATCAAAATAGAAGGTAAACCCAAACGTTTTGCGACGACGGCGGCACCCTCGACGAATTTGTCGGCGCTAAAAATAAGGATAATGATACCGGCGGCAAGTGCCCCGAATGCCAACAACATGTTTGTGAGTCCCTAAAAACTAAAAACTAAAAACTAAGGGTGAACAAAGTACAAAAAATGACAGAGAAAATGAGTATAGCAAGGCTACGCAGAAAATCAGTGCTTTCCTATCCTTTCTTTTTAGTGTTTCTTCTCAGATTGCACGGCACCTAACAACAGGTTATGTTGGGCGAATGGATAGTTACGGCATTCTCTCTTTACTACCTCCGGTGCTTACCGTTGTATTGGCGATATGGACCCGAAATATTATTGTATCTCTTAGCCTCGGGGTGTTTAGCGGTTCTTTGATTCTGGTTGGTTACAATCCGTTTGCCGCGACACTTGACCTCATTGAAAAGCGCGTTTTTGTTCAGATAGCCGTGGGCTCAAACATTCAAATTATCTTTACGATGATGGCAATTGGTGGGTTCATCCGTTTACTCGAAGTCTCTGGTGGTGCCCATGCTTTCGCGAGGGGAATGACTCGTTTTATATCCAGTCCCAGAAAAGCACAGTTCGCTAGCTGGGCCTCGGGAATGTCTATCTTTTTTACAGATTCCGGAAATGCGTTAATTATAGGTCCGCTGTTTCGACCAATATTTCGCGAGCTCAAGATATGCAGGGAAAAGTTGGCATACATACTAGACTCTACAGCTTCGCCAATTTGTATATTGATCCCATTTATTGGCTGGGGTGCTTACATTATGGGTTTGATAGAGCAGGCATATAGCGATGCAGGATTAACAGAATCGGCGCTTTCGGTACTGATCAATGTTCTGCCTTTTCAATTTTACGCCATTCTTACACTGTCAGCGGTTCTCTTTTTTATCATTACTGGACGTGATTTTGGCCCCATGGGGAAGGCTCAACAGCACTTCCTCTCTGAGGATCGGCATCCACCGGGTCAGGCTGCGGAGCCTGATCACGACCCATCGGTGCCGCCGCGGCTCTCTTTGTTTGTTGTACCCTTGTCGATACTCTTAGGCCTGATTGGTGTTTTGCTCGCATGGCATGCGATGAACGATGAACTTACAAGTATTCATGTTCGGTCTACCATGACCATCGCTTACGCGTCTGCATCTATCGCTTGTGCATATCTGATGTTTAAACATCAGAGCGTACCCATGAACGATTCGTTGAATACGTTTATCAGGGGTGCTGAGAGTATGGTCTTTGTGGTCATCATTTTGATTCTAGCCTGGTCGCTGAGTTCGGTGATTAAGGATCTCGGTACAGCGCAAGTGCTTTCGACCCTCGTGGGTGGGAATGTGAATCCCGCGTTGTTACCAGCGATTGTCTTTGTGCTGGGCGCTATTATCTCGATAGCCACTGGGTCATCTTGGGGCACTTTTGCGATTTTAATGACGTTGGCGGTGCCTGTGGCTGTCGCCGTTGACGCGCCGTTGTACATGACCATTGGTGCTGTGCTGAGCGGTGGCTTATTTGGTGATCACACATCACCCATCTCAGACACAACCGTACTCGCTTCTATTGGTGCCGACTGTCCGCACATTGATCATGTGTCAACTCAGTTTTATTACGCGATGGTAACCGGAGGTGTGGCCTTTGTGACTTTTCTGTGTGCCGGGGTATACGATTCGCCTTGGCTTATTTTGTTAGCGATGGCTGTTCTGTTTATGACAATACAATTTCTGGGCAGGCGTTTCGGGAAGAATATGCTTGATACCGATCTAAAAGCGACCGACTGAGCTATCTCGAAAGCTGCGATTTAATTGCATCCTGTATTTGATATGACCAATAAGCCAGTTGAGCGATAACAGGACCAAAAGGTTTACCCACATAATCGAGTCCAAAGGGTGCAAACGCTTGCCAAGTGTCATCATTGTTTGCGATCGCGCTTGCGATAAGCTCGCCTCCCATCGTCGTCGTGGCCATGCCATGACCGCCAAAACCCTGACAATACCACTCACCCGGTTTAAGTTGTCCCAACTGGGGCATCTTGTGCCGGGCGTAACCCATGTAACCGCCCCAGGCTACTTCGCCTCTTATGCCTTGTAGTTGCGGGTAAACCGAGAGCAGATCTTTTAGCATGATCTTCTTAAGCGCCTGCTGAGACGGGTGGAACATTGATACCCGACCACCCCACAGTAGCTGATCATTCTGAACTATCCGATAATAGTTGGATGAGAATCGATTATCGGATACTGCATATGGGGCGCGGATCGCTGTTTTTAATCGTGCGCCGAGAGGTTCTGTGAGCAAAACATATGTGGCGACAGGCAGTGTCGCGCGGCTAAGTTTAGATTGTAGCGAGCCGATATAACCGCTGCAGGCATAGACGATGTGATCGGCTGTAACTTCGCCGTTTGGTGTTGAAATTTTCCATCTGGCTGAATCCGAGTTGATGCCAACGACCTTTGTCACCGGACTTTGTTCAAATATTCTTGCGCCCGCATTTGACGCCATATCTGCAGTATGAAGCGCGTAATTAAGTGATTGAAAGTGGGACGTGTCAGGTTCAAGGTAGCCACAGTGGTATCTACTGGTCAGGTACATATCGTTAATTTTTTCTTTTGACCAGTATTCAAATGACTCACCAAACTCGGTGTTCATTGTATGTATGTAGTCTTGTAAGCCGTCACTGTCGTTAAACCATGAAGCCGTCACTGTTCCCTGTATGGGGGATTTAATTTCTGCTTCAACGTCTTTAACTCTGAGTTGAATAAGCTCGTAGGCTTTTTGAGTCAGGGTATAGAGCTGCTTTGCGTGCGCTAGCCCTAATTTTTCAATTAATACCAGTGGGTTCTGTGAGAAGCCGCTCGCCACAAAGCCACCATTTCGACCTGATGCTCCCCAACCGATTTGATTGGCTTCTAACAAAACAGCGCTGCGGCCCCTTTCAGCAAGCCCCAATGCAGTCGACACACCTGCTAGTCCACCGCCGATGACGCAAACTTCTGCCGATAGCTTTTCACCCAACGATGCCGAGGCAACCTGCACTGATTTTGTTCGGCTGTAGTAGTTGTCAATGTATTTCATGTTGGACACTTGTTGCACGCTGTCTAAATCATGTATTTCGTTGGCCTTCAATGACAGTTTCCAGTCTTGAACCTAACCCGCTTGAGCGCATTATTCTGCGTAACAGAGCATCTTCTATTTCATGCGGGTTGCCGAAAATGGTGACACTTTTGCGCGATCTGGTTACCGCTGTGTAGAGTAACTCTCGGGTCATGAGGCTTTGTTGTGCGAGGGACAGGTCGGAACTCAATACTAGCGAGACATGATTAAACTCTGAGCCCTGAGCTTTGTGTATTGTCATGGCAAAGCAGGTTTCGTGTTGCGGCAACCTAGCAATGGGGTAGATTTCAATTTCGCCATCAGGCTTGCGGAACGCGACGCCCTGTCCTGTCTTTTCACTGCTCATGACGCAAATACCAATATCGCCGTTAAACAATCCCAAATGATAGTCGTTGCGGAGAATCATGATTGGGCGCCCATGGTAGTAATCCCCATCACGGTCAGCATCAAGCCAGTTTTGGCTATTTGAATGCCAGAGGTCACGCTGAAATTTCTGCGTGACTCTCTGTTCTATCGCCGTATTTATCGCCAATACGCCCCGGGGACCTTCCCGCACGGGACAGAGAATGCGAGATGACTCGAAGAGGCGAATGAGCTCATCGGGTGTGGACCCGAGATGATCGACGGCCGCGAGGTATTCGTTCAGTGGTGCCAGCAGTGGTGACAGATCATTGGAAAAATCAGTTAAATCTTCTATCACGACATCTTCGTTGTTTGTTAGTGCTGAGCCGTCAAGAATAGCTCTGGCTGCCTTGCCAATACCTGTTGTGTCGGAGAAACGATAACTTCTTGTTAGTCGACAAATGGCGTTAGCCAAGCCGTGATCGGATTTTTCATAGGGCAGTAGCAAACCGAGATCACGTTTTACTTGTTGTGCGAAGGATTCGGTATAAGGGGTCGCGTGATAGCAAATATCCATTAGAGCATTCCCCGCTTCCACTGAGGGCAGTTGATTTGGGTCGCCGATGAGTACTAGCTGGCAGTCACTTGGAATAGCGGCCAATAGTCGATCCATCATCGCAAGGTCCAACATCGATACCTCATCGACAATGAGCAGTTTTACACGAAGGGGATTGCTGGCATTGTGACGATAACTGTTATCCTGTGGACGATACCCGAGCAACCTGTGGAGTGTGACGACCCTTTCAGGCGTGTTTGAGGGCGTACCGTCAACTGCTGTCAGGGCGGTGTTTTCCTCTGTTTTTGCAGATCGCGCTAGAGACTCTGATAGCCTCATTGCTGCCTTGCCTGTTGGTGCGGCTAGCCGGATATCACCGGGCAACACCTCATTTATTTGGAGCGAAGACCAGATATTAAGAATTTTGAACACGGTTGTTGTTTTGCCTGTACCTGGTCCACCCGTAATGATCGTGAGATGGCTGACCAGGGCCTGGTAGGCCGCCACAAGCTGCCAGTCAATTTCCGGTACCTCATGTTTACTAGCGTGAGTGGTAGGTGATGAATAAAAAAGCGCATTCAATAATTTCTTGAGTCTGTTGTGGTCGACGTCAGCAACCTGCCTGTTTCTGGATATCAATTGCTCAGCAATGCGACATTCGAATTGAAAAAATTTGTTAAGAAATAGCAGGTTGCCCTCTAGCATCAGAGGTTTCGTTTGATCGTTTTTTCTGTCTTCCGTACCGACACAACGGCAGTTTTTGAGTAAATGCAGTAATCGCTCAGTGTTAGCGTATCTTTCAAGATCCAGGCAGCTGTGTTGCTGCGATAGTGATTGACTCAGGTCTGCGAACAAGCCAATGAGCTCAGAGTCATTCACTTGGCCTTCAGTCGCAAGATAGCGCGCAAAGTAGAAGTCCGCGTGCGAGATTAAACCCTGACTAAGACGATCAATATTGTGCTGATCCGAGATCTTAGGTTCAAACATCATCAGAGCCTCGGTTCATCAAGCAGTGGTCGAGTTGTTGAATGAGACTTTTTGCCGGCCGGTCCGCGTAAACGCCGCTCATCGCTGTTTGTCGTTGCATACCTCTCAAAAACAAATAATGAACACCGCCAAAGTGAGTGTCGTAATCGTAGTGCCTGATTCGGGTGGCGAGGTATCGATTAACCGCGACGCAATAAATCAAATACTGCAGATGATATCGGTGCGTTGTCATGTGATGCTTGATGTGCTCTTGACTATACGACGATTGGTCGGTCCCTAGCATATTAGATTTATAGTCGATAACGTAGAACTTGCCTTGTTGCTCTACGATTAAGTCTATGTACCCAGTCATGACACCCTTGAGTTGCAATCGCGCCTGTGCGCTATCATTTTTCAGATATCCATGATCAATTAGTAGTTTGATTGGATCCTCCCGACTATCAAGAGGGAAGAAGAACTCAAGTTCATTCAGGCGATTGACCTGCGAGACCTGCTTGAGTGAAAAGTAGGCGTCGGGTGCTGTCAGACAAGAAATGTCAGTCGACAGAATGTTAATCAGCCATTTCCGTAGTACTTCCACCCAACGTGCTTGATCTTGTGTAATGCCGACGCGTTGTACAAATCTCGTTAGTCGGTTTGTCCAAGAATCGCTAGCGCTGGTGAAATCGAGGTTCTCTAGCAAATCGTGCAGAGCAACACCAATTTTTGGCCCCTTCGGGAAATGATACTGATCGAAGATTGTTGTCGCCTTTTCAGTCTCTACCGGGTTGGGGTCGTTGACCGGGTCGTCGTCGAGATATCCAGGCAGACCTGCTGGTGCCGATGCCGGTTCCGGCGAACGTTGACCGCGCGCAGCAAGTAACCTCGAGATGCCTGTGTAACTGTTCATTCGCCAGGTATCGTTAATAGCCGGTAGGGGTATCGGTGTTGGAAAAAACGCAATACCCGCAGTCTTGTCAGACGAATCGGATAAAACAGAAACCTCAGGTATTGAGGCTAATCGATCTGCACCATCGATGACACTAAAGAGGTCTGTTGGTAGATCATTTAGCGGGGTAAAAGGCGTGTCTGTTTCGAGGGTCTCTGTGAGTCCGAGTAACGTCGAAATGGGTGAGTTGGAAGCACCCTTCAGCGGCGCAATACCCAAATAGCATCTTTGCTTTGCCCTTGTGATGGCAACGTATAGAAGACGCATGTTTTCAGACGCTGTTTCTTGTCGCGAAAGCGCAATATGCGTTGGGTTGTTCCCGATCTCCGCTTTTGTGATGAATCCACTGCCTACTTGATCAACGTCATTTGCTGCTTCATCGTGAAACAGGGATGGACTGTCTTTTTGAACTTTCCGTGCCGAGATAGTGGACATGGGAATAAACACAAAATCATACTCGAGTCCCTTCGAGGCATGCATTGTCACGAGCTTGATGAGTTCGCGGTCTGTGTCTAGGCGAAGTTGTCGCTCTTCTTGCGAGCTAACATTTAGCCGCTGAATTTCATCGGCAAACCACTGCACCAGCGCTCTCATCCCCGGCACTGTGGCCGCCTGATGCTGTAACAGTTCTCCGAGATGGCGAAGATTGGTTAATTCGCGATCGCCCTCAACCTGACATAACCATTTTTGGGCTAATTGTCTGTCTTCTATAAGGCGACCAATCATCGCGGCAACGCCGAGCTTTGCCCAGTGATCGTGATATTGTTGAAACTCAGCAAGCGATGTCTGATACACCGTGATGTTTTGCATAATCGCGTCAATTTCAGCAGCAGTGTTCTGGCAAAGTCGTGTTGCCAGCGCTGACCTGATTGCATTGACGTTGTTTGGTTCAGCGGCAGCGGTTAAAAGTAATAAGAGATCGGATGCGGTATGCGTGTCAAAGACGCTATCCTGAGTGACATAAACACTCCGGATACCTCGCGAATCTAGCGCAAGTTTAGCCGCTCTCATTTCTAATCGATCGCGAACGAGCACAGCGATATCCGGCGTGGATCGGTCCTCGCTCGCTTTTGAATGGTCGTCGAGCAGGCCCGAGATTTCATGCGCGGTGTATGCCATTGCTGACCGAAGAACATCTCCCTTGTTAATGGACTTTCCTTCACGCTTGAAGGTGAATATTTCAACGGGCGTCATTTTTCTGCCATTGTGTTCGAGAAGTTCATCTGCTTTCGAGGGCGGTGAGTCTACCGGCACAAAGGGAATGTCTTTATCGTTAGAAAACACATTGGGTTTGCTGAATAAATGATTAACAGCCCGGATCAGTCCTGGTGTGGATCGCCAATTGGTACCTAGTGAAAAAAGGTCTTCTTCCGGTCTAACTCGCCGTTTCGCGTTGATGTAGGTATAGATGTCAGCACCGCGAAATTGGTAGATCGCCTGCTTGGGGTCTCCAATCATGAACAGACTGGAGCTTGTTGTATCTTCATAAATATTGCTAAAAATTCTGTACTGGGCGCCATCGGTATCCTGAAATTCATCAATCATTGCTACCGGCCATCTTTTAGCGAGTGATCGCGAAAAATTTGAGTTGTTAGCATTGGCCTGAATAATTGCTCGATCAACCTTCGAAAGCAGATCGTCTTGCGTGAGACTCGCGAGGTTTGCCTTTGTTTGTTCGACTCGTGTCGTCATCCATTTTGTTGCATCGTGCCAGAGGTCGATTTTGACTTGTTCAAATAATTGGAGGGACGCGACGAGTGAAGATATACGCTCGAAGATCATATGATTGGGCATCGATCCAGTGTTGGTCAAATTTTTGGCGATAGTCGCGGTAGAAAAATTCTCCCACAAGTCAGTTATATAACTGGTTCCCTTACAGAACTCGGTCATTACATCAATTCGTGTAAAGGTTTTTGTCCTGCGGTTAATGCCACAATCACGCAGTAGTGAAGGTATCTCGGATGAAATCCATAATAGCTTCAAGTCATCGATTTCAGCTTCCAGTTGATGCACACCTGCCAGGCTGTCAGAGTAATCAGGTACAAGTACAATATCAGATCTGCCTATAATGGGTTTGATCTTCTGTACCAGTGCCTCGGGATTTGGCCACATCCCGATGGCTATCTCCAATGCTGAGCCGGTGAGTGATTGTATGTAGCTACGGAAAAAATCTTCACTCGCAAGGCGCAATAATTGCTCCGTATCTGCATCCTGTTGTTGATCAAACAAAATGCCCGTTTCAAAAGGTTGCTCGTTCAGCACCCGGGCACAAAATCCATGAATCGTAAAGATGGCGGCTTCATCCATGAGTTGAACCGCCGCTGATAAGACCTTCGCATCGGCCTGCAAGTTTGTGCTTACGCTTCGCAGATGAGTCAGAAAGATATCTGAAGTCACCACGTCTGGCTCACGAAACAGGTCGCGAGCTTTAATAATGCGCTCTCTGATTTTGCGCCTGAGCTCATCGGTGGCCGCGTTGGTAAAAGTCAGCACCAGTATTTCGTTGACCCGTAGCAGTCGCTTTTGGGTTTTACTTTCGCCGAGTAGAAGTCGTAGGTAGAGATTGGTAATCGTATAAGTCTTGCCGGTGCCTGCGCTAGCCTCAATGACCTTGTGCCCGGCTAACGGAAACGTCGATGCATCCAGTTCGTTCATTTGATTTTTTCCCAATTGCTGAGCAGCGGCTGGTAAATTTTTTGAGCAAGCTGGTCAAACTCGGCGTTGAGGTCTTCGGGAAAATTGAATAGTCGCGTGTAGTAGGGATTTTTACCCTCACTGCCCGCCATGTCTTGATTCCATGCCGTAACAATCTTTTTGGTGCGCGCCGCTTCGGCTTCATTTTTCTCGATCGATTCAAACCACTGGCCACTGAGCTCGGGGAGAAAAGGAAGAGGGTAAGTTAGCGCTTTTTGGTGTAGGTCGACAAATTCAGACAGTAATGTTGTTGCCTCTTCACGATTCACTGGTTTTAAAAATGAGTTTTCTACTTTAACGATGCCGCTTTGTAATTTCGTCGAAACCAGTCGAGTGGCTGAATCGTGCCCCAGGGCGTTTACAAACAGTTGTTCGATCCATGCCTTGAGTAACTGTCTTTTGCGTATCTGTCCAGTTCGGTAATTCCAAATTGTATCTCGATATCCATTTTCAACCTGTCCTGTCAGTTCAACCGTGCCGCAATCGACATAGCCGCTGTAGATAGTGGCTTGTCCTTCCAAAAGCAGGTTGTTGTAAATAGTTCCTGCTTTGTGAATGGCCGCTTTTAATTGTGATTCTCCAAGATGCCCCTTTAGCAGTTGTCCCGAAGCAAATAGCTCTTGCTCCCATACATGAAGAGAGTCACCGCTTATCATCAATGCGAGTGCGTGTTCTGCTAGTTGATATTTTTCGAGATTATCCTGAACGAACGACTCCGTTTCCCGAAGCTGGTCAGTTTCAGTATCGAAACGAACACCGAGACGTTGCTGGAAAAAGTATTGAGCAGGATTGGAAAGAAAGCCGATGAGCTGGCTGATGTTTCCGGGTAATTGCTCATTAACGTCTTCGAGCGGTTGGCTGATAAAAGTTGTTTCATGCTGCCCGAAAGCTTTGTTCTGCTGCCATTGTCGATTGAAGCTGGTCAGCTCAGGATGCTCTGGTGAGTTATATTTTTCGCTATAGGGTTGTAACGGGTGTTCGGTTAGAAAACTTTGATCCGAGACGCATGCTAGATATTCGAGTAGTTCACCAACGAGTACTGAAGCCGGTTTTTTTGAATTATCTTTGATGCTTTTTCCCTCGTAACTGATGTGCAGATGTGCCTGAGCGGAAAGCACTGCTTCCAAAAACAGATACCTGTCATCGTTTCGGAGAGATCGGTCACCTTTTTTGAGCCCATCCATTGCCATCAGGTCGAAACTGATCGTCCGATCTTCTCGGGGATAATTCCTGTCATTCATTCCCAATAAACACACAACCTTAAAAGGAATACTGCGCATGGGTACCATAGTGGCAAAGGTGATGCCGCCGTTGATGAAGCTGTTCCCTTGAGCGGACAGATCGAGCCTAGTTGTCAGCCAGTGATGTAACAAACGAGGCGATATCAGTTGCTCGTAGTTGGCAGTGTCACTTTGATCGACTAACTCTTGTGCTGCGATGATGATTTCCGTGACTAAGACCTGTTCTGGTCCCGATTCATCAAAAAAGGCGTCATTCATCTCGTTGAGCAATGACAGCCAATCCGTACCCAACCGTGATTTTGAAAACTGTCCGCGAAAATGCTCAATTTGCGATACGAAGTGAGCAAGTATTCCTAGGCATCTTGTTTCCTCGGCATCGACATCTACAGAGAGGTTATCGAGCCACATGCCAGATGCCTGTTCCATTGCAATACCTTGCAGTAGTCTGCCTATGCCCGTCCTCCATGTGTTTGTATCATCGACGGGCACCTGCCATTTGTCATGTTTGCTTGCGCCGTCTATTTCCCACCTAATTTTAGCCGCGTCAACCCATCGCCTGATAAGGCGGTGATCTTCCCTGGAAAGGCCGAACTTATTTGAAATAGCAGGATGTTCCAACAAGTCGATCATCTCGACACTGCTCAGACGCGCATTGGGTAAATCAATAAGCGCCAGCTGTAGATGAACGATACTTAAATATTCAGCGGTGGGTTGATCGGCAAGATTGTAGTTAAATTTTCCGGTGAAGATGTTCTGGATGTGCGGAATATACTCGTTGACATCGGGCATCATGACGATAATTTCATTGGGCACCAGTTCAGGATCGTCACTACAGCGTTGATAGATCTGATCAAGCAACACTTCGACTTCACGAGATTTACTGTGGCAGCTGTGGATTCGAATGGAAGTATCGTTTGCCGCATGAGGTAATTTTTCAGGCTGGGCTCCTGCACCAAATGAACCTCCGAACTCGAGGTTTAGTACATCGTTTTTCAGCAGACTCAAAATAGTGTTTGGCGCGGACGGAGCAAAATGTGTTGCGTCATCCAGGCTCTCTTCTGACAGCAGTAGCTCGAAATACTCACGACCTTGTTTACCCATCGATGACAATAGCGGATTGCCAATATCCATATAATCTTCATCAGCCAGCGCAGCGTCGGAGGTCTGTTCAATTAAATCGCGTACAGATCTTCGTGCAATGTCCTTGGAGGATACGATGTCTCCCCAGTAATGTTGGCACGGGTTAAGAAAATAGATGTCCACTTCAACTTTTTCAGCGAGCGCGCGGAACGTATCGAAGTGCATGGGGGGCAGACTGGAAAACCCAAATAGAGAAACACGCGCGGGCAACTCAGTTGGGTTGATTGAATCAATGATGTCCAGAAGCTCGAGATGCAGGTTAGCTCGATGGCGTTCGTCCGTGCGACGGATAATCTCTTGCCAAAGTAACGCTTGCCATGGGTGTTGCTGACAGATCAGAGGGCCGGGTGCGCCTTTATCCCATGCATGGATCCAGGCAGGTCTGTAGATGAGGTATTGTTCATACAGGCCGGCTAGTTGATGGCTCAGTTGATAGAGCCTGAGATCGCGGTCTCCTTCGCCGTCGAGGTAGTTGATCAAGGGAAGGAAGGGGTTGCTTGTCTTATTGGCTGTCCCTGTTGAATTTAAGACATCCATAATGTGCCACGTAAGAATGTTCCTGGAGTAGGCGGACTCTTTTTCAACCGGGGTGCGCAGGAATTGGTGATAAAGCCCCGTGATATAAGTTCCAGGAAGCTCAGCGCTGATGTTTGCGGCGATACCTTGGTGTTGGGCTAGCTCAAGTTTTAGCCATTGCCCCATACCGTGATTCTGTACCAGCACAATTTCCGGATTGAATGGTGCTGTTTCAATGCTCGTTCTGCGTTGTGTGTAGGCTTCAACAAGCAGCGGCATTTGATTTGATTGGAATAATTTAAACATTAAGTCTCTTCAATCTAGCACAGTGACCCTCAGAGGGTATCAGGTACCGTGAGTTTGAATGCTTAAAACCATTGATGCAATGAGGCGAGCGCTTACTAAATGATCCGGGACTCATGTTATAGTTTTCCTTTTTCGGAAATCTCTATCAGGCTTCTTGCCGGTATTTCCGATTGCATCAGCAGATATTATGGAAGAATTATGTCTCGAACGCTCCCAGTATTAAGTATCGCTCGAGCATTTTCTCAGACAGCAGCCCCTGTGATTGTTTTGCTCGGGGGTATCGTTGGGACGCGCTTGGCCCCCAGTCCTGATCTCGTGACCTTGCCAGTGGCATTCATGATCATTGGAACGGCTGTCACCACCATTCCAGCAGCGCTACTGATGAGTAGAATTGGACGCAAAAACGGATTCATGTTGTCGGCTCTGGCGGCAACATTGGCCGGGGTGCTGGCGGCCTATGCAATCTCTGAGAGTAACTTCTGGTTGTTTTGTGCTTCAACGATGATTATTGGCGGCAACAACGCCTTTGTTCAGCAGTACCGATTTGCCGTCGCTGAATCAGTAGCGTCTGATCAGGTGGGTAAATCGCTCTCCATTCTGATGCTTGCTGGTGTTGTCGCCGCATGGATGGGACCCGCAGTTGCGCAAAGTTTGCACGATAAGGGCCCCTGGGGTGAATTTTCCGGTTCTTTTCTTGGCATGAGCGCATTAATGCTCGTGGCGCTGATAAGTCTCAGTTTCTATGAAGATAAGCCGCTGACATCCCATGTCGTTGAAGACAAGGCACGAGCGTTGACCAGCATTGTTCTACAAGTCATGTTTTTGGCAGCCGTTGGCGCGGCTGTCGTGGGTTACGGTGTGATGAGTCTGGTGATGACCGCGACGCCGGTTAGTATGCATACCATTGACCACTTTAGCCTCGAAGATACAACTTGGGTTATTCAGAGTCATATCATGGCGATGTATCTTCCATCCTTGTTCAGTGGTTTTCTTATTGACAAGTTTGGTCCGGTTAAGATTGTCTTCTCAGGTCTTGTGCTGATGGCTGTTTGCCTAGTCGTGGGATACATTGAGCGCCACCTGATGCACTACTGGGTTGCGCTGGTGTTGCTGGGCGTGGGTTGGAATTTTCTGTTTCTGGGCGGGACGACGTTGCTGACTAAAACCTATACCGCAGCGGAGCGGTTTAAAGTTCAGGCCTTCAACGATTTCTTTATTTTTTCGTTTCAGGCCATGGCCGCGCTAGGTTCCGGTTATCTCTTGATCCAGTTCGGCTGGAACTGGGTGCTTGGTTTTTCAGTGCCGTGGCTTGTTGCGCTGGGCATTTTGCTACTGGTTGCGACGATAAAGAAAAATACCCGTCATGAACCGGTGGATGGTATTGCCTAGCGAGTGCGTTGACTTTCCCTTGTAACCACACCTTCATCCGTGAGTGCCATGTGGGTGAGCGTTTGTTCGTCGTGATTCATGCGCCATGACAGCATTTTCTGCGCGTATGCCAGCACCAACGGCAGATATTCTGGGCTATCAGCAAGATTGTTCAGTTCCTGCGGATCTTTTTGAAGATCGAAAAACAGCGGAGGCAGTCCAACAAAGTGGACATATTTGTATCGGTTATCTCGTATAACATTTAGCGTACATTGATGATGAGTCAATGATAGCGAGTCTTCCATCGCCTTGCCTTTTGGTATATCACGGAAATCGTATTCCCAATGTACCTCTTTCCGCCAGTTACTCGGGAACTGCCCGCGTCTAATTGACGGCATTAATGACATACCGTCGCACTGAACGGGTGTGGGTATCCCCAGCCATTCAAGCATGGTGGGCATAATGTCAATATTTTCGGTAAAGCCCTCCATTTGAAGGCCGCGAGTAGCTGCGGCCTGCTCACTAGGGTCCCGAATGATGAGCGGAATATGGAACGACTGATCAAAATAACCTAGTTTCGCCAGCAGCCAATGATCACCTATCTGTTCTCCATGGTCAGAGGTAAAGATAATCAGTGTGTTGTCCCAGAGGTCATTATCCTTGAGGTAGTTAAATAGACGACCAAGATTCGCATCGACTTCAGTCATCAATCCAAAATAAGCGGATTTTAACCTCAACAGTTTTTGCTCGTTTTCTGGCGCGCTGTAGTAGGGATGATTCAGGTAATGTTTGAGAAAGGGGTGCTGCTCTGATTCTATCTCCCTGTTCTCGGCACGAATAAAATTGTTTAGGCTCTCCGGTGGGTACATCGAGTTGTATGGCGCTGGGGCTATCCAGGGTGGATGCGGTCTGAGCAATGACAGGTGGACGCAGAATGAATCGTCCAATTGTTTGCTTTGAAATTCATCAATGTAATTCATCACTTGATCGGTCATGAACCAGGTGTCGTGGTGTTCCGCTGGTACCGCCAATGGCGCCGGATGTGGCGCGCCATCCTCAAACTCTACTCCGTTGCGGGTTGTGTAGAGTTTGTAGTTTGGCTCTGGAATCTCATAACCTTTTTCTTTTAGCCAGCTTGCCCATGCATCGGGAAATGTGCCCATCATACAAACCGGTTTGATGCCGGGAAGTGGTCCTTCATAACTCTTCAGGATGGGGTCGTCCGCGTCAAACATTCTGGGATCGTTAGCTGTATCTGTGTAGCCAAACAGTACTGGGTCGTATTGTTTTGCCCTCAGTTCGAGCGCCCAGTTAGTGTGACGTGCATCGAGAGGAGTGCCGTTGGTGCCGGATCGATGATTTTGCAGATACATCCCAGTATGTAAGCTTGCCCTTGATGGTCCACAGGGTACGGCGTTCGCGTAGTGTTGCTTATACAAAGTGCCTTCTGAAGCGAGTTGATCTAGGTTTGGTGTCGCGACAGTGTGACCTAGCGCGCTGAGACATTCTCCCCGCCATTGATCTGCGGTGATAAACAGCACATTCTTCTTCATTTTCGTGTCTCCAAACTTGTCATCGCCAAACGTTGACTTTATATAATAATGCGCCCTCTTTGCACGGGATTTTTTGCTAAAGTCTTCGCCCTCTGATGTACGTCGCGGTTGCGGAATTTCATGTAATTTTATCCAGAGTAGCGACATGCTTAAATCGTTCCGCTGGCGCTAGTAAAACGGTTATTATAGAAGCCGATTGCAAATGATGTGCGAAGCTGTCCCAGGCTTTCGACAGATTGAAAAGGAACGCCAGGAATCATGTGGGCTCATGAGCCCGCTTGATAAATCAGATTGATAGGGGAATGTGCGTGGCGAATCAGATCGAACAACAGCAAGGAAACGCCGAACTCACCACCGAGCAAATACGCGCGCAAAGAAAGCTCGAATGCGCACTCGGCTATCGTCTGCTCGCAGCTCAAAAATGGGGTGATTTAGGTGATGGACATATCAGCGCCCGGGACCCTGAACGAACAGACTGTTTTTGGATGTTGCAATACGGCGTGTCATATCACGCCGTCACTGTCTCAGATTTGGTCTTGGTTGGCCCGGACGGCCAATTAGTTGACGGTGACGGTTTTGTGAACTTGGCAGGGTACTACATCCATCAGCCGATTCTTGAAGCCAGACCAGACCTTATCAGTGCGGTTCATGTACACACAGGTTGGGGAACGCCATTCTCGGCAGAGGCGCGACTCTTCGAACCTATCTCTCAGGAATCCTGTATATTTTTTGAAGATCACAGCTTGTGGGATGATGAAGAAGTTCAAGTGCAAAGTGTCGCTGCCGGCAAGCGCATTGCGAAGGCGCTAGAGGATAACAGAGCCATCATTCTGAGGAACCACGGGTTGTTAACCGGCGCCGATAGTGTCGCCGAAGCCGTTGGTCTTTTTGTCATCATGGAACGCGTTGCTGAGGTGCATATGAAAGCGCGAAATCCCCAACCGATTAGTGCCGAGATGGCGCGCTTTGCTAAAGCAGATCTGATTGTGGGTGGAGCCGGATACGCTGCATTTACTAGTTTGCTCTCGAGACACCTACCTGAAACTGACATTGTTAACCAATAGCCATTGGCAGCAGGTGTTGACCAAAGAGGGCAATGTCCCAGACGAGCCATTAAATTTTTTGAGCGCATCTTGCAACAGTATTTGGATTGAGACCTGCCATCTGGGATAATTAAATTTTTGCTGGGCGGTAGAATGTCCGACAATCTCAGCCCGAATGGAGCAGTGTCTAAATATGTCCAAGAGTTATGAAGTTCAGGGAGTTCTCCATTCTATTGGAGACACCACAGAATACGGCAACAACGGCTTTACCAAGCGTGAGTTTGTGATGAAGCTTTCAGGCGAGGACGAAAACCCACGCTACCCCAATTATGTTGCTATGGAGTTGATCAAAGACAACTGCGCAATGATGGATAATTATAGTGTGGGTGATGAAGTTCAGGCGCAGTTTAATCTTTCCGGGCGATTATGGTCCGGTAACGGTCAGGGTGAGAAGTGTTTTACCAGCTTGCAGGCTTGGAGAATATCGTCACCTTCCGGAACCTCACAACCATCCACACAAGATTCAGCGCCACCCTATGACAGTGGTACTTCTTCTATGCCCCCAGCGCCACCCAATGACGATAACTACGACGATATTCCTTTTTAAGTCCGCAGGAAGCCCTCCGTTTAATCGCCTTCTGCTATTTAAGGTCAGATACCGAAAGCCTTCACGGCGATGACGCGGGACAAGAGCCTGACCAGCTAACCAAAACCGAACTATCGTTTACTATTTCTAACGGTCATGCAATTTTCCGAGCGCGTCATCACGCTATCGGCACATTCACGTCGCCGTTACATCAATTGTAAAGAGGAAAATATGCATAAAATTGCTTTAATAACTAATAATCAAAAATCAAGCAGTGCCCTTAAAGTACTATTATGGGGTCTCGTAGCATTTTTTGTGGCGGCCTGTAATCCTGCTACTGAGTCAAACACTGCTTCCATGCCCGTTTCAGCAACGCCTGCGGATGCTAACGATAAGCCGCTAGAACCGATCCGCTATAACGAATTTATTTGGTGCTCTAATGGTGAAAACGCAACCACCGAAAGCTTGGCAGCGCGCCAAGCTCATTGGCTCGATGCAGTCGCAAAATTAGACGCGAACAATTTTGCGAGTGCCTCGCTCTCGCCAAGTGGATGGGAAAGTGACGACTTTGATCGCCTCACGCTCCTCATGTGGCCAAATAAAGAGGTACGCAATGCAGGATGGGCATCCTATGAGGCTTCCGGCATCGAAGAAGATCTTGCGGCTACTTTTCCGGGTGTAGAATCCTGTGGAGGTACTAATTGGTCTAATATTTACGGTTTCGATGTCTACCAGCCACGCGCGCCTTCGCAACCAGGCCTAGCGCCCGATGCAGTTGGGTATGCAGGATATCAATTTTGTTCGTTTAACGAGGGCAAGAAACCTGCTGATCTGCGCGCGGTTGTTAGGGGCGACTACATGGAATTTCTCTCGGCGTTTGAGTCGGAAGTAGGGCCCACGACATACAATTTTACTGTTCAAATACCTGATTTCGATTCAGCTGCAGTAGAGCGACATAACGAGGTCCCGCCGCAATTCGATTTGCTCTGGAGCAATTTTTGGGGTGACAAAACTCAAAAGCCCATGGGCGACAGTGCTTGGCAGAAGAGTGGTGCAGAAATACAAAATGCCTTCGATCAGGTGATGACATGCTCAGACGAGCAGGGCTATGACATTGTTTTGGTTAGACCGCGTCCTGCTTAATAGGCAACGTCTCGACGGTAAAAAAGAGGGGCATGCGCTCCTCTTTTTTTTGCCGTTCCAAAAATTGATCAGCGATTATTCAATTTACACTTGATCAAATATCTTCCAGTCTCATGGTTCGATCACTTAGTCTGTTTTCGTTTCGCTGCTTTCTGGCTTTTTAGACTGTTTTTTTGCCGCCTGTTGGGCTTTTTTTTGCTCGTAGCGTTCGCGCAGACGAGCGGTTTGCCAAGCCGGCAGCTTGACACGTTCGTCCCAATCTTTGTCATCGTCAAAATGTTCTGTGCCAACTTCAGTGGCGGCGCGATTGATACGTTGGAAAAATTTTTTAATACGGCTCATTGTGGCGACCTCGCGTCTGAACTTGATCTAATGTTGAACAGTGCTTGATGTTTAGCAGAAGTGCGGGACCTCCTTCTTTCTGCGGTAAAACCGGCAGAAATCTTGGCTTTTTTAGGGCTTCCCACGTGCGTTTAGATCTCTGCCGTTATGTTTCCTGTTGGACATTTTAACGCTATTCAGCGACAGAAAAAACAGCCGGCGTCAGCATCCCGACCCGGTATTGCGAACCGCAACCGCATTTGCGATCGCCAACAATAAAATGCACCCAGTCCAAAAATGACCGCGCTGAAAAACCATCCAAGTAGCTGATCTATATGGATAATTATTTTAGGCACAAATATTGCTCAGGTAAAGACGATGGTCGCATGTGTGACATCGTTCGAGTCGTCATCCGCTGAGTGCAATCTCGCCTGAGTTTCTCATGACGACAACCTGATGAATTTGATAATTGTTTTTGGACAAAAATATGAAAAAAATAATGGGACTATTGTTCTTTGGATTGTTTTCTCTGAGCGCAAGCGCAGGACAAATCTATACAACTTATACGGGAAGCCAGAATGGAGTGACGGTCCGTGATGCAGATACGCTGGTTCAATCCTTTTCATTCAGTCTTGGCTTTGCGGTCGATAATATATCGGCAGGTAGTAACAACGACATGTTCCTCACATCTGGAGATTCAATCTACCACTACTCAGACGCAGGAGTGCAACTGAACAGCTTTACATGGGGAAACCCGGGCCTTAGTTATGACGGCATCGCTGTTTCAGGTGAAGACTTCTTCACCTCATACTCTGGCAGTCAAAATGGTGTAACGGTTCGAAATTCAAATAATCTGGCGCAAAGGAATTTTTTCGATCCGGGGTTTGCAACAGACAACATTGCCGCTGGAAATGGCAACGAAATGTACCTAACCTCCGGTAACAGTATCTATCGCTATGATGATAATGGTGTGCAACTTGCACAGATGGCTTTTCCTGATCCTCGAATAAACTATCAAGGCATTTCAATGGCCTCTCTTGGGAATAGTATTTATGCAGCCTATACAGGTGCGCAAAACGGTGTGACGATTCGTGACTCAGCCAATTTGGCTCAGTCTTTCTTCTTCGATCCCGGATTTACTGTCGATAATCTGGTCGCTGGTGGAAACAGTGACATGTACCTTACCTCCGGAAACTCGATTTACCATTATTCTGAAGCCGGGGTTCAATTGAATCAATTCTCATGGAGCGACACTAGTATCCAGTACCAAGGAATTGCCCATGCTGTTCCTGAACCTGCTGCGCTCATGTGCTTTCTACTTGGCTTGGCAGGCTTAGGCCTGAAGCGGATAAACGCTAGGAGAATTTAATAACCATTGCAGCACCTCTTTCCGGGGTGCTGTAGCAATGCTGAGTATTCAACGTCAGCTATCATGTCCAACGCGGCAGCGGCTGCAATCGTATAACCTTCCTCTTCACCTGACGGGTTTGAAGTAAAATCTAAGTGACCGTTTTTATCTGCGAGAAAGAAACCGTCAGAAGCGATGGTTCAGCGCTTCAGGTTTAGCTTTCACCCGGTATTTTTCCAAGCCACGAGAAGATCCCTTGGACGATATTTCTGAGCAAAATTAATCGCAAACCGAAATCGGACTAATCTTGCGAAACTTACTTTACTGTAATACCGTCAACTGGGTACCAAGTCGCAAGCAAGAAAATAGGGTGCACCCATCGTCAGTCTGAACACCAAATTCTAGCAAAGAAATACTCGGGTCCTGCCGTGTGGTGTAGGCGTGGCTCTGATTGTTTTTGTTGCTACCAGAGTGACAGCTAAGATTAGTAAGGCTTTACGAAAATATTAGGAGAAATTATGACTATTCAAGCGGTAACAACCTGGGAAGGAAGCGTTAAAGGACTCGAGCTTTTGGTAGAGGGCTCAAAGTTATCGGCACCTTACCACGAGTCTCTAGGGGCAAAAAACGCCCGTCTTTGGCGTGCTAGTGCAGGTGGCGATGTAGAACGAGCCTACTACGCCATTGAGTTTGACTCTCATGAAGCCTACGGCAAATTTACCGATGGTATGATGGCCGGAGAGTGGTGGGCTGGCACTGTTCAATGGATGGATGACAACAAAGACGACATCGTCAATTGTGGCACAGTGATTTATTACGACGCCATATAAGAAAGCCATCAAGAAAGGAATTTAGCGCCTGCTGATGTCAGTGGTTACTGGCGGGCGCTGAACCTCTGCGCGTCGACATAACGATCGATGACTCCTATAGATAGTGCACCATTGTGAGCACTTCGTGAGCACTTCCGTTAAGCAACATCTGTTAGTAACATGTTTGTGTTAGTTAAATTAAT
>CAJXBG010000004.1 GCA_913050215.1 uncultured Gammaproteobacteria bacterium | reverse complement strand
ATCGAACGGCGAAACGATAAACCGTGGTGGCGGTGTAATGGTGACTACCAAAACCCCGCAACAATTAATCCCCCGGCAAGCGGTACGGTCGCCACCAGAAAGAGAATGAACGAATAAGAAAGGACTTTGTTGGCCGGCAACCCGGTCATGATCAACAATGGAATGACCACAAAAGGATGAATGATATTGGTCCACTGATCGCCGTAGGCAATACCCATCACAATCAGCTCCGGCTTCGTGCCCAGTGCTTCGGCGGCTGCAAGAAATGCAGGCCCCTGCACAGCCCACTGCGCACCACCTGAAGGAATAAACATATTAATGACACCACCCGAGAAAAAGGCAATCAACGGGAGTGTTTCGGCTGTACCAATTCGGGCAAAAAAGTCTGCCATCTGAGCGACCAGACCCGTGTTCAGCATCACTCCCATAATGCCGGCATAAAGTGGGTATTGCAGCAGGGTCGGCACCACTGCACGGCCAGCCTGCATCAATACCTGACTGAATTCTGAAGCGGATCGCGTCAACAAAAGACAAGCTGCAAGAAATGTCCAGTTCACAATATTCAGGTCCAGTTGTATCCCTTTTGAATAGAACCAGTTAGCCACATAGATAATCAACAACACCCCCATCGAGGAAGTTAACCAGCGACTGTTTTCCAAGCGGTAAGCGGGCCCTGAACGGCCTTCTTCCAACGGTGGTTCCTGATTGCGTCGCTCTGGGTCCTGCACTTCGTTAGCGTCATCAATTTCCTCCAATTCAGCATCAGCCGGTGCCAGCAGACTGGCCACCAGGGCAACAGTAGCCAGTGTCACAACGATGGTTACAAGGTTAAAGGAGGCAAGGATCGTCTGCGTGACAGGCAACAGCCCGCCCAACTGTTCCTGCATGGGATTACCTTGTGTTGCTACCAACAAAGGTGCCGAGCCTGAGTAACCCATGTGCCAGACGACAAAACCGCTGAATGCTGCACCACCCAGCAAAGGATAATGGACTTTCTGACCTCGATCACGAAATGACAGTGCCACCTGCCTTGCCATTAAGCCACCCAGAATGGTTCCCAGAGGCCAAGCGACCAAACTCACGCACCCTGCAAACACCGCAACAAATGCATAAGCCCCCCGCGCGGTTTTGGGCAAACCCGCCAGTCGTTCCAGAAAGGCGGGTACCGGCCCAAGATGGGCCAGCGCATATGCAAACAGGATGGTGAGACAGACCTGCGTAATAAAAGGCAACAGTGAAGCCAGCCCGTCACCCCAAGACATGACCACTTTTTCGGCGCTAGCCGGCGTCAGCCACCAGGTCAGCGCCAAGGCTGCAAGTGTCATGATAATGCCGAACGCAAATGGTTCTGGCATGTAGCGATCGAAAACTCTGATGATGCTTCTTGTCAGTTTCTGAATACTTTTATCCAACCTGATTTTTACTTGTTTTTTAAGCACGCCTTATGAAAGTACTCTTGTATTTCACGGCGTTAACATTTTACTCGGTCACATCTGCCAACCCCCAGACTATAGCCTATTGAGTAACGCTTTAGAAAAATACTACCCGGCGGACGCGAGTAAGCGAACAAGTTTGCCGAACGTGCAGCTGATGTTAGGTATCATAGGCGGTCAGAATAGATGGGCGCTAAGCTGGCGGGAGCAGTTGAATGGGTAAGACATTACTGAGTTTTGGGTACGGGTATTCGGCACAGGCGCTGGCTTCGTTGCTGGGTGGCTGGCGGATGATCGGTACGTCGCGCACAGCGGGCAAACGCGTGCAGAACGGGATTGAGCGTGTTCAGTTTCCGGGTGAGGACATGGGCCAGCATTTGGATGCAGCAACGCATCTGTTGATTTCGGCTGGACCAGACCAGGAAGGTGATCCTGTGTTGCGCGAATTACGCGACGAGATTGCGAAAAGGGATTTCGAGTGGGTCGGGTATTTGTCCACCACGGGGGTATATGGGGATCATCAGGGTGGTTGGGTCAATGAGGACACACCGCTGACCCCATCAACGCGGCGGGGACAGTGGCGTGCGGCTGCCGAAGCAGAGTGGCAGGGAATGAACCTGCCCTTGCATATCTTTCGAATAGCGGGGATTTATGGTCCCGGGCGTGGGCCATTTAGCAAGGTGCGGGCTGGCACAGCGCGGCGGATCATTAAGGATGGGCAGGTGTTTTCGCGCATTCACGTGGAGGATATCGCGCAAGTGGTGGCGGCGAGTATTGCGCAGCCGAACGCGGGCGCGGTTTATAACCTGTGCGACAATGATCCGGCGCCACCCCAAGACGTGATCGGCTATGCGGCGGAGTTGTTGGGCATGCCGCTGCCAGAGGCGATTGACTATAACACCGCAGATATGACGCCAATGGCACGGAGTTTTTACGCCGAGAGCAAGAGGGTGAAGAATGACCGCATCAAAGACGAGTTGGGGATTGTCCTGAAATATCCTGATTACCGAGCGGGATTACAGGCACTGTTAACACTGGAGGCGACTGAATGAGCGTTTTAGAGCGTATTTTGATCTATACAAAAGACGCAGAAGCGATGGTTGTGTTCTACGGGGGCAGGTTGGGATTGTGGAGCTGCGGCATGATCTACAAGCACTTATCTACCAAAGTAAGGCGATGCTTGAAGAGCCGTCTAAGTCAAATGTCGCCGCAATCGATATCTTCTTGCGAATAGTTTATTCATTTGAGACCCAACGATAAATAGACATTTAGATTGAAGGGGCATATATTCTTCAAAATAGTACACGTGTCACATAGCAATGCCTCAAGCAAAGCGTTATCAAACAGACGAGACCCGAGAGAAAATTTTACTCGAAGCTAGGACCTGCTTTAGTCGTAATGGCTTTTTCGAGACGCAGATGAAAGATGTAGCGGCCGCAGTCTGCATGAGCCGAAATACCCTATACCGCTACTTCCCTAGCAAGGTTGAGCTTGCCATGGCCATTCTTGAGCGAGCACTACATCAACTAGTTCAGGAATCGAAGCAATATATTGACGATCCAGATTTACCCAAAGACAGCACAGCTCTCGACAGATATATCCATGCCATTGAGCATTTTATGAGCCCCTCACAAGCATCTCTTGACGAACGATTTCTGGCAGAATTCGATGCCTACTTTTCGGGCAGTAGAATCACCGAAACATTCAAGGCGCGCCTTCAAAAATCTGTCGAGCTTGAAGGTGTATCCTTTTTCACCAAACTGCTGAAACAGGGACAGGCTGATGGCAGCGTGCGCAAAGACATTCCTGCCCAATTACTTAACGTGACAATGATAAACGCCTGTCGAGCACTACAACAGCGTCTTATCCTTCGTGGTGACGTGCTCATAGAAGTAAATCAGCGTAACCGAAAGAAAATTTCGAAGACCCATCTGGCGATCTTGCGAGCCGGGCTCGCGCCGACCAATCAATAGAGCTAATCAATCATGAGCAATAGTTCTGAAATACAGTCACTGCTGGAAAAACTCACTCTGGATGACAAGGCAAAACTGTGCTCTGGATCGGATTTTTGGCACTTGCACGGTATCGATCATCTAGATCTTCCGTCCATCATGGTGACAGATGGTCCCCATGGGTTGCGTAAACAGCCGGAGGAAGCCGATCATATTGGGCTTGCAGAATCTGTACCTGCGACCTGTTTTCCGACGGCCTCTGGCCTTGCTGCAACATGGAACATCGACTTGATCAAGAAGGTAGGTGTCACCCTCGCAAAAGAGTGTCGAACAGAACAGGTAAGCGTCATATTAGGACCAGGCGTCAATATCAAGCGTCATCCCCTCGGCGGACGAAATTTCGAGTACTTTTCTGAGGACCCTCTTCTAACCGGAAAACTGGCTAGCGGGCTTATCGAGGGCATTCAGAGTGAAGGGATTGGCACCAGTATAAAACACTTCGCCGTGAACAATCATGAAACGGGTCGCATGGTGGTCGACGCCATTGTTGATGAGCGCACCTTGCGGGAAATATATCTGCCTGGCTTCGAGATTCCCATTAAAGAAAGCCAACCCTGGACGGTGATGTGTTCCTACAACAAGGTCGATGGCACTTACCTGTCTGAGAACCATCGGTTGCTAACAGAGATACTGAGGGATGAGTGGGGTTTCAATGGCCTCGTCATGACTGATTGGGGCGCCACGAACCAGCGTGTCGAAGGTGTTAAAGCGGGGCTTGATCTTGAAATGCCCGCCAGCGGCAGCCTCAATACCGATAAAATTATCAAGGCTGTACAGCGCGGCGAGCTCTCTAACGACGCACTTGATGCCTGTGTGACCAGGCTTCTAGCGCTCATTATTAAATCACGTCGCTTACTCAATGATAACCATCAACACTCTGCCAACGAGCATCATCAAGTCGCCAAACTAGCCGCCCTTGAGGCTTGTGTATTGCTAAAAAACGAGCAAAAAAATCTCCCTTTATCTACTAGCGACAAAGTAGGCGTCATTGGTGCTTTGGCCGAGGATACCCGCTACCAGGGGTCAGGCAGTTCGCAAATCAATCCCACGCATCTTGATCAACCACTTGAAGCAATATCCCTGCTGAACGCCGGTGTTGAGTACGAACCAGGGTACAAATTGATTGGGGCTACACCAAAATGTTTGATAGATGACGCTATCGCGCTCGCAGAAAACATGGACAAAATTATCCTGATCGTTGGTCTGACCCGGGAATGCGAGTCCGAAGGTTTTGATCGAACCCACTTGGATTTACCCGAAGGCCAAATGGCACTGTTGGAAGCATTAAGCCAGTTTCATCACAAAATCACGCTGGTATTACAAAATGGCGCGCCAGTTGTGTTGCCGGATGTCAGTAAGGTTCCCTCGATTCTCGAAACATATCTGGGAGGACAAGCTGGCGCGTCAGCGATGGCGGACATTCTGTTTGGTGTATGCAATCCCAGTGGCAAGCTGGCAGAAACCTTCCCCAGGAGGCTGGAAGATGTTCCCAGTCACGCCTGGTTCCCTGGCACAAACCGACAATCACAGTACCGTGAAGGAATTTGGGTTGGATATCGATTCTTTAATACAACCGGCAACCCGGTGGCATACCCGTTTGGCCATGGCCTTTCTTATACGCAGTTCGATTACAGCAACCTTGTAGTGGCGAATACGAATGAACTAAAGCCCAATCACGAAATGAAGGTGTCTGTTATTGCAACGATAAAAAACACGGGTGACCGTGCCGGATCTGAAGTTGTTCAGCTCTACGTTGGGCAGCAAGACCCATCTGTGCATCGCCCGACCCGGGAATTAAAAGCATTTTGCAAAGTACATTTAGAAGCTGGGCAAGAGCACGAGGTTGCGCTTAACCTTGATTTTCGATCCTTTGCTCGATGGGATACGTTGATCAATGATTGGGTTGTCGAAGCTGGCAGTTACACAATTGATATTGGCGCCTCTGTAGAGGATATTCGTCTCTCACACATATTGCATCTCGGCGGGGATGAAAAGCTTGTCGATAGTGACCCTCTGCTTCGCCCATATTTCGAACCCGCCAACCTCGACTTCAACGACGACGCCTTCACAGCCTTGTTGGGCCGATCTATACCCGAACCAGTGCCTGTTCGCCCTTTCCAGTTTAATTCGACCCTGTTAGAAGTTGAACAAAACTGGCTCGGTCGAAAACTAAAGCAACAAGTTCAGAAAATGATGAACGCACAGTTTGGCGAGCCCTCTGATCATAACAAAATGGTTATCGAGGCGATTGTTGCTGAAATGCCTCTTCGCACCATGGTCTTGATGAGTCAGGGCAAACTGAGTCCAAAATTAATGGCCAGATTGATTCATGTGATGAATGGTGATTGGTTAAAGGCGTTGCTGGGTTTGCCTGTTAGCAGCAGGTAGAGATAGCAAATCTTGAAGCCAAGAAGGTCGATCGTTACAGACTTGATTATTACCGGGTGGTTTGGTCAACCCGGGTTTATGTTTTTTAACAGGAGTTAACATGCTGTCTATGATATTTAATAAGTCCGCCCTTTGGCTGGGCAGAGTCATTGTTGGCGTGTTGCTGCTGACTGTGGTTGGTCTGGTCATTCGGTTCTTCTACGTAGCTTTCTCAGACCCAACTGTCGATGCCGTCCATCAGCGTGCGAAGCTCGAATACCTGACCACGATGCCGCAAATATCTAATAATGCGCCGAACATTATTGTGATTTTCTTCGATGATCTGGGTTGGGGGGACCTTTCTAGTTACGGGAACCGGTTGATAGAGACACCTGAGATAGATCAGGTCGCTCAGGAAGGGTTGTTGATGACGAACTTTTACTCGGCATCACCTGTCTGTACGCCCTCTCGTGCTGCGTTGCTGACAGGCAGGTTTCCGCCGAGGACAAGAACCGACAGACATGTTTATTTTCCTACAGATTCGACGATGGGTACTTTGAGGAAAATGCTGGGGTGGGCAAATGCTTTGCCGAAAGAAGAAATTACGATCGCCGAGGTGATGAAACATGCCGGATACCGCACTGGCATGATAGGCAAGTGGCATCTTGGCGATCACAAAGGCTATCTTCCTAACGATTTTGGCTTTGAGTCTTTCTTTGGCCTTCACTTCAGCAATGATCAGTATCCTCTGAACCTCTACCGCAACAAGGAGGTCTTGATTCAAGACAGACGAGAAGGCGGCTTGTTTGCCAGTGAGCGAGATGAATTGCAACCTCTTCCGGGCCAAGGTGTTGACCAACGCCAACTAACTGAAATGTATACTCAAGAGGCAATCGAATTTGTGGAGTCAACCGCAGGCAACCCATTTTTCCTCTACCTTGCACATTCTTTCCCCCACGTTCCTCACTACTCATCAGATGAGTTCGCTAACACGTCACGCGGTGGCACTTACGGTGATGTAATCGAAGATCTTGACCGGAGCACAGGGCAACTTATGCGCGCACTGGATCGACTGGGCTTGTCGGACAACACAATCGTGCTGATTACCAGCGACAATGGCGCCGACTACAACGGCAGTCCCGGCTATCTAAGGGGACGAAAAGGACAGACCCTTGAAGGCGGGCAACGTGTGCCGATGATTGTTCGTTGGCCCGGCCGGGTGGAATCCGGTCGCGTGACTGATGCGATGGCGATGAATATCGATATTTTCCCTACGCTCCTGCAGGCTTCTGGCCTGACACTACCTAAAGACCGGGTAATCGATGGCCGGGACCTTTCCGGCCTTCTGCAGGGGAAGAGCGATTCACCACACGCGTTTCTTTACTATTTTCCGGTCATACAAACCTTGCCCGACGCAATACGCAATAGCGAATTCAAGCTGACAGAAGACACGGGGGATTTTGGTCGTAGTCGCATGCATCTGTCACATCTTGACGGTGATACGGAAGCTCACGATGTCAAGAATCTGTTTGCAGAAGAAGCGGCTTCATTAATGCAGGCGCTGCAATTCAAACAGAATGAGATAACTGATAACCCTCGCGGTTGGATAACGCCTGGAGCGCGCCGCGGTGATCCTTGATATCGCAAAAAATAGGGCCGCACTCATTGCTCTAAGCGCCCTTGTGGTTGTCGTTGCTGTGCTTGTCTCTTTTATTGGTTTTAAATTTTCTCAATCGGGCGATGACTACGGTGAACAACGACAGCTCGCGGACCCGGAAACGTTAAGAAAAACAGCATACGGGGATGTCGTAGGTTTCCTTGATATCTCAGAATCGCATACATGGATGGGTATTCCCTTTGCGACGCCACCGGTCGGTGACCTGCGCTGGAGAGCACCTGTTGAACCAGCACTCTGGCAGGGGACACTCGACGCACTCAAAGCATCTGACCGTTGTAAGCAGATTGGTTCTGTTAGCGAGAGCAGGCCCCGGGAAGAGCACGGCAAACCGATCGGATCAGAAGACTGTCTGTATCTGAATATTTTTGCACCAAAATTTGCCAACGAACAAGTGCCAACTGGCAATGACCGGCTGCCGGTCATGGTATACATCCACGGTGGTGGAAACGTCGCCGGATACGCAAATCAATTTAAATACTCCGGTCGCAATCTGGCCAAGAATCACGACGTGATTGTGGTCAACTTCAATTACCGGTTAGGCCTCTTCGGCTGGCTTTCACATCCATCTCTCAACCTCGACGGCTCGCTGGAGGACAAGTCGGGTAACTTTGGTATTCTTGACAGTTTGGCCGCTCTCGAGTGGGTGCAGGATAATATTGAAGCATTCGGCGGCGACCCGACCAACGTGACCTTGTTCGGCGAGTCTGCAGGCGGCATAAACATCTTTGCTATTCTCGCCTCGCAACGAGGTGAAGGTCTTTTTCACAAGGCAATCATCCAAAGCGGGCTTCCCATCTCCACCCCTATGGATCACGCAACAAACTATATCGAAGATTCAGGCCATCTGAACAGTGGCCGAGAGATTACTAATCAACTGCTGATTGCCGATGCGACTGCCGCGTCAAGGCAAGAGGCGATATCACATCAGAACCAGATGAGCGATGCTGAGATCAGTCGCTACCTTCGAGGAAAATCGGCCAACGAAGTTTTGATGCTGCTAGGTAGTGATGGTATGCCCTCCATGCCGATGATATTCCGAGATGGCACGGTTGTGCCTCTTGAGGATTTGATGGAAGTCTTTGCTGATGCTGCTAACTACAACGCAGTGCCGATTATCATCGGAACCAACCGTGATGAGTTCAAGCCATTCTTTGCTGGAGACAGCAGCCTTGTCGAACTGCAAATGGGCTTCCTACCCAAAATTATTAATGAGGCATACTTTCATGCGGTGACCAGCTACTTCAACGATGCCTGGAAAGCACGCGGTGTTGACGAAGTGTCGATGCGTCTTGCCGAATCTCAATCTGACCCTGTTTTCGCCTACAGGTTCGACTGGGACGAACTACCGACAATACTGGGCGTTGACCTCTCAAAACTGATGGGTGCCGTACACGCCTCAGAGATCCCATTTGTGTTTGAGAGCTTCGATGATCGATTGATGAATTGGGTCCTGTTCTCGGATGAGAATATTCCCAGCCGCACAGAGTTATCTAAAAAGATGTCATCCTATTGGGCTGAGTTTGCATACAACAGCTCACCCGGCAGGGGACGCGATGGTACACAAACTGATTGGACGCCGTGGGATGAGAAGCCTAACCAAGGTAAGTTTGTTATCTTAGACAGTGAACGTGATAGTGGAATACGTATGAACAATGAAGCGGTCACTTTCTCCGTGCTCAAACATCGCCTGCTCAAAGATAACGCGTTCCCTACAACTGCAGCGAAAGGTAAAATTTATGATTGTCTGTTTAGAGACAGCAAGTACTGGGATGAAGAAGAGTTTGTGTCTCTAGGCGGCAAAACCTGCGAGATGCCCCTTTTTCAGTTCTTGAGGCTCTAACCTTGTTCGAACTAAATGTAAATTCTGAGGAGTAGTTTTCATGTTGTCGAATTTGGATATCTCAGTTGTTATTTTTTACGCAATCAGCCTGTTCGCGCTGGCACAATGGGTTTCAAGGGAGCAAGCAGGCCATCACAAAGACACTTCGGACTACTTTCTTGCAGGGAAATCGTTGCCCTGGTGGGCAATTGGTGCATCACTAATAGCCGCCAACATCTCTGCTGAACAAATCATCGGCATGTCCGGATCCGGTTATGCTATTGGCCTCGCCATCGCTTCGTACGAGTGGATGGCAGCCATCACGCTCATTCTCGTCGGTAAATACCTTTTACCGATTTTTCTGGAACGTGGTATCTACACCATGCCCCAATTTCTAGAACAGCGATATGACCATCGGGTGCGTCTGGTGATGGCTTTCTTCTGGCTCGGTGTCTACATTTTTGTCAATTTAACCTCAGTGCTATGGCTGGGTGCGCTGGCACTAAACACGGTAGCAGGACTCGACATCGTGCAGGGAATGGTACTGCTAGGGCTCTTTGCTGTCGGCTACTCACTCTACGGTGGCCTCAAGGCTGTGGCATTCACAGACATCATTCAAGTCGTTCTGCTTGTGCTTGGTGGTCTGATGATCGCCTGGATTATGCTGGACAAGGTGGCGGAGGGTTCAGGTGTGTTAGCCGGGTTCCAGATACTGACTGAACGAGCGCCCGAAAAATTTGACATGATTCTCAGCCGGGACAACCCACACTACGCCAGCCTGCCAGGCCTCTCTGTGCTATTGGGGGGAATGTGGATTATGAACATTTCCTACTGGGGCTTTAATCAATACATTATTCAGCGTGCGCTGGCAGCCAAGAATATTCGTGAAGCGCAAAAAGGCATCGCTTTCGCCGCATTTTTGAAGCTACTGATGCCGATTATTGTTGTATTGCCGGGTATCGCTATCTTTGTGTTAAACCCAGCGCTTGCCACACCCGATCACGCATACCCTGAAGCGATGGCAATGCTGCCATCCGGAATCAAGGGACTGGTCTTTGCAGCACTGCTCGCGGCGATTGTCTCGTCGCTCGCATCCATGACAAATAGCATCTCAACTATTTTCACCATGGATATCTATGCCAGCTTCAGCAGCAAGAAAGATGAAAACGGCAACCGGGTAATGGTTGGTCGAGTCGTCGCAGTCGCGGCGATGCTGCTAGCGATGATATGTGCCAAACCCCTGCTGGGTAATTTTGATCAGGCATTCCAGTACATTCAGGAGTTTACCGGTTTCTTTACGCCAGGCATTGTTGTGATTTTTCTGCTTGGCATGTTTTGGAAGAAAACCACTTCAAGCGGTGCCCTGGCCGCGGCGATCGGTTCCGCAGTTCTGTCTTTTGCATTCAAGATACTCTGGCCGGAGCTCCCGTTCATAGACCGGGTCGGGCTCGTTTTCCTGCTTTGCGTCGCAATTGCTGTGTCCTTTTCAGTCTTTGCAGGCAATCGTACCCAAGATGGCGCTGTGTCACTTCGTGATATCCAATTTGCAACTACCAATGGGTTTAACTTCTCCGCAGTGTTGGTGGCTCTTATCTTAGCTGCTTTGTACGCAACCTGGTGGTAACACACTGGCGTGAACTCGCTGTTACTAACGATTGTGACGACGATAAGAAGTGAACACTTGTGCTCGTTAGGTGGAGAACGATTGGGGACCCGTCAGCCTGGTCTCGAGCCAAAAGCCTCAACGCTTTTTCGTGACAAGCGCTTGAACAATCTTGTCAACCAATTGTTCTGGTGCTAATTCAATGTCGAGCGTCAAAGCATCCAAGGGTGGCTCTAACGTTGCAAGCTGGCTGTCTAATAAAGCTGCAGGCATGAAATGCCCCGTCCGCTTCGTTACCCTTTCAAGCAAACGCGCAGGGTCGCCTGTGAGATGGACAAAGACCACTCGGTGATTATCGACCGTCAGTTGATCGCGATAATGTTGGCGCAGTGCCGAACAAGCCAAAACGACAGCTTCACTACTCTGCAGCCATTGCTCTATTTCACGACGCAGTGTGGCGAGCCACGGTTTTCGGTCTGCTTCAGTCAGCGCATCGCCCGCAATCATTTTCGCGCGATTGCTGTCGGGATGAAAGTCGTCAGCATCATAAAAAGCCCCGCCCAACCGCGTCGCCAACCGTTGGCCGACTGTGGTTTTGCCAGATCCCATCACACCCATCACGATGATCACGCTCGACGTTGAACTCATCGCTTAAACCGCTTCTGACCTGTCTCACTTACGCGCTGGTCACAACGAGCAAGATCGACGCTTAGTCCCTTTAACATCTGGTGCATTCCCTCTCGCTTCATTGTCAGCAAACCAAACTATCCCAGTCAGTTCAATCTACGGCCAATACGGAAGCCACATCCATCATAAAAGTAACGAGTGCGCTACTTGTCACAACTGCACTCGCAGGGCTGCTTGTTTAAATCCAGATAAATACCCCAGCCAAACAGGCCACTAAGGCAGAGGCACGAAAGTATCACGCCAATGCCGACTATCTGCAGCTGCTTGGATTTCGTGGCGGTTTCATGTTCAACATCAAAAGACATTAGCTTTCACTCCCTTTTGTTTGCAACTCAACGAATCTCGAGTAAGGCCCACCAGAGGCGAGCAATTCCTGATGGCTGCCAGACTCTATAATTTGGCCGTCTTCGAGATAATAAATTCGATCCGCTGAACGTATCGTTGCCAATCGATGCGCAACCAGAATGACCAGATGATCCGTCCTGATTTCGTTCAGGCTGCGCACCAGACCCCGCTCTGTTTCCGGGTCAAGCGCTGCGGTTGGTTCATCTAAAATAATAATCGGCTTCTCCGACACCAATGCTCTGGCAATCGCAATACGCTGCTTCTGACCCACAGATAATTTACCACCGCTGCGCCCCACCCGAGTCTGGTATCCCTGGGGCAGGTTATTTATAAAACTTGCGGCATTGGCAATTTCAGCCGCACGCCGAATCTCGGCATCGGTTGCCTCGGCTCTGCCCATTCTAATATTTTCAGCAATGCTGACATCAAACAGACTGGCTTCCTGGAATACAAACGCGACCTGTCGGCGGAGTGCTGCAAGCAAACGCCCGCTCAGCGTCTGACCATCAACAAGATATTGACCTGAACCCGGTTCTATTAGCCCAGGAATCAGGTAGGCGAGTGTTGTCTTGCCGGCGCCAGTGGGCCCGACTAACGCGATCATTTCACCTTTTTCAGCGTGGAATTGGATATCTCGCAGCGCCTCGGTTCCATCCGGGTATTGATAGTTAAGCTTTTTTAACTCTATTCGATTTTCAAAACGAAACGGCTGAACCTCATCGTCCTGTTCTTCTAGGTTCTCCCTCGGTGAATCAAGGATACTAAAGACACGATCCATACCCGTCACATTTTCCTGCAGGTCAAGCCATAACCTGCCGAGATAGGTCGACGATGCGGCAATCGCCCCAAAATAGCCATAAATAACGAACCAGTCCCCAGGGGCAAATTTGCCGGCAATAAAAGACGGTGCAAGAAAATAGAAAGCCACAAACAACATGGCGTTACCAACGAAAGCCGCCGTAAAAGACCCCAATATTCTCACCAAGGTCAACTGCCTGAAACGCCGATACGACTCTGCACTGGCGGCCTCAAATTGAGCTTCTTGGTGATTCGATATACCCAGTCCTTGGACCGCCAGCACATTGACCAAGCTTTCCTCAATTAGCGCCGTGGTTCTAGCGCCGGCTTCCCTAGCAAAACTTCCGTACTTACGCACCAAACCTGCGAAATAAAGCACCATAACAAAATTAAGAGGTGCAATAGCCAAGGCACACCAGACCACCACCGGTTCGCTCCTGAACACCAGATACATCATTAGTATGGTCACCGTTAGATTAACTGCGCTAGTTGCGGGTCCCACCCAGAGGTTAAAAACAATGTTAGAAATAGACGGCGTGTCATACATAGATCGGTACACCACATCACCAATGGATCGACTCGAGTATTGAGTCAGAGACTGGGCTTGAAAGTGATGAAACAACTCACTACGCAACTGATGGTTCATTCGATGGGCGATCCGAATATGCCAAAGCGCTTCAAACAGGCCAAAAAAACCGCTGACCAGCGAATGCATACTGTTAGCCTGATTCTCAGATCTTGTTGCTGAGTCTTCTCCTTCAGCTAACGTCGCTGTTGCAGCGTCTCTTTGCGCCCCATCGGTGCCATAAGCGCCCACTAGGAATATCATCAATAAGAATATGCCGCCAAGTAAGAAGGTAATCTGCAAGGCCTCTCGGCCATCCAATAGTTCGACCAGAGGCAGAAAGAAAAAGGGCAACACCGTCGAACTGCTCACCTCAACCTGACCCAACACCACATAATCCACAATCAGTTTCGCTGGCCAGGGCAGAAACAGAATCCAGAATATGCTGGTCATTTGGGTCGCCGCTTTCACTGCCAACTCAAATTTATACTGGAACGAATAGACCATGGCGCGGCCGATCACTTCGAGTGCTCGGGTGTTGCTGATCAGTTCGGGATCGTTGTCGACTTCAGGCACGCTTACACCTCATCCAATTCAGCGGCAACAAATCGGCTAAACGGACCAGAGCCGTTAGCCAGTTCCTGGTAGGTACCCTGCTCCTGCACTTGACCGGATTTCAGATAGACGATCTGATCAGCCTGACGCACTGTTGATAACCGATGGGTTATCAGAAAAATGGTCTTATCTGCCAATTGCCTTTTGATATTCTCTAGAATTCGGTGCTCAGTCACCACATCGAGTGAGGCGGTAGGTTCATCCAATATCAGTACCGGCGTCTTCTTTAACAGCGCTCTGGCCATGACTATCCGCTGCCGTTGACCAGTGGATAATCTCGCTGCTTTTTCGCCAAGGTCCGTTTGGTAGCCAAGAGGAAGCTTTTCTATGAACTGCGTCGCCTCGGCGACCTGAGCCGCCCACATGACCTCATTTTCGGTTGCTGTGGGTTGGGCATACCGAATATTTTCCATGACCGTTGTCGAGAAAAGTATATTCTCCTGGGTAGCAAGGGTTATATTTTCACGCACAGAATCCTTAGTGAATTTTCGTATCTCAGTGCCGTCGATAAGTATTTCACCCTGATCAATCTCGAAAAGGCGTAACAGCAGAAACATTAAGCTGGATTTGCCAGAGCCCGTCGGACCAACCAACGCCGTGATCTGACCCGCTGGCGCCTTAAAACTGACGCCATCAAACAACGCCCTCTCGGGATAGCTGAAGTGTACATCACGAAATTCAACGTCTTTAACAACGCTCTCCAGCGGTATTGCATCAGGTAAATCCTCAACCGCCGGCTTCAGATCAAGCACCTGGTATGCTCGATTCAAACCCATTGCCATATCTTGTGCCCGCCCCCACAGGGTGAACAAATCCTCTACACTTCCTGCTGCCTGCCGGGCCCGAGCCCTGGCCTGATCCTGACCGCCTAGGTTCCAGACAGCAAACCCAAACCCCAGCAGCAAATCCCTCAGGAATGTGTCCGCGCCCTGATAGGCTAGGTAGGCCGCTGCCAACTCCACTACGATCAGCGGTATGGCGGTGCAACAGAAAATATAAAAACCAAAGAACAACAGCGTGACCCTGGCATCATGTGATGCTGAAAACGCCTCCACCGAAGCCTTTTCAAACGCAGCCTGACGGTTACCCTCTAGGCTGTTTACCTTAACCGTTCTGATCCCCTCGATACTCTCCTGTATATTTGACGTTAAATTGGCACTGGTACTCCTCGCCTGCTTAAACTGTCGTCTCAGGGTTGGTGATAATCTCTTGGCCACCCACAGCATGGGCAGCCAACTGAACAGTAGTATCGTGCCAAGAAGCGGGCTGAATGCAGACACCACTAGAATACCCAGTAGAAAGCGAATGACTCGTAGAAAGGGGTCTATCATCAACGTCTGTAATATCTGCGTGACCATGGCACTGTCCTGAAGTAGCCGGTAGATGCCATCTCCTGTTTTTGCATTATTATGAAAGTTCATCGACAGTAACTGCATCTGACTCATAATATGGACCCGCAAAGCTTGGTTGACGTTTTGCATAATCCATACCCGGTAATAAGCTATCACGTGACCCAGGGCTTCGCCGACGCCGGTGGCGATAATGGCCAGTACCAACACCGGCATAATTAGCGAGAGTCGCTGCTGGTTAGAGATTTCCTCGACGGCAACCCACTGCTGCGGTTCAAGAAACAGCAAACTCGCTGAGATTGCAGCGACAGGTTGATTTAGAACGACGTTGTTATAAATCAGACCAAAAATAATAAACCCGGTCCCGGTCTGCCACAAAAATAGGAAAATAACCGAAATGACATAGGCACTGGCATGCCATCGCATCGGCTGAATATAAGGCCAAGCACGTAAGAACAGCTCAATAACATCCCTGAAGCGAATGGCATCGGCTTGGATTTCACTATACTGCTCTGGTGCTAAGGTTTTCGAATTCACTTGACTCATACGTCGGCGCTTCCTTTACCCTACTGGGAAGCGTATCGCCATCGAGATAAAGCAACAAGGAAAAAAACCTATCACATCGACTGATGCACCCCGCTAGGCATTAGGCTAGCCGACACAAAGCTTGTTCACCGGGCCTTCCAGGCGATAGAAAATCATATTGATGAGACAACCCAAACAGATCTCTAAACCTGGATAGCGCACGACTATGCGATGTGCCGCTAATCTAACCGGGATCATCAGAAACGCGATGGTTGCGCCCTATTCATGCTTGCCTACATGCCATGGGACTCAAAACAATGGGTTTAGTGCTATCGCTCTAGAGGGATTTAGGTTCAACAGTGAGACCTCCTTGAATGTCGAAAAGTGAGTCAGGTGATACAAATGACTTGAAATATCCGGCGGTCAGTTATATAAATGACCAATGGGCAGTTATCGCTCGATGTCAGACAATCAAACCCGATCCACCAACCGACTAAAACTATTGTGGAGACGCTTATGAATTCAGTCGCTGTGTTCAATCAGAGGGCAAGAAGCCCGGAACAAAAGGAGAAACGGCGGCGCGCGTTACTAGAGGCAGCCGAAACCTACTTCCTTGAGGTCGGCTACGAGGCATGTTCTATGGCTAAACTGGCCAAGCGAGCCGGGGTCGTCAAGGGCACCCTTTACCTTCACTTCAAAACAAGGGAAGAGCTATTCCTGACCCTTTATGAGCAAAGCCTGATTCGATGGAGCCAGGTTTTCATCGATTGCTTATCGGATTCCATGACGAGTAAGGCGTATGCGCAAATGCTATATCGCACGGCCATATCGGACGGGGCATTCTTGCCTTTACTCATCAGACTTGAACATATCATTGAACACAATGTCGAGATTCCTCGGCTAATCAGGTCGAAACGCGTGTTCATACGCCAAGTGGAGGCTGTTGCGGTACCCACGTCAACTTCACTGAATTTGAGTAAAACGCAGGCAAACGAGGTAGTAAAAACAATGGGGGTCCTCCTGATAGGTGCGACTCGAGCTGACCAGGGTCCATCACTCGATAACGAGGCGCTGCCTGAAGATGTGCAGGATCTTATTGACAGTTTTTCGTCTGAACCTCTTTTTGTTAAGAACGCTGTTCGCATCATAGAGGGCATACGCGCGGAAGCCGTATCCATCATCTAATCGAATCAGACGCTTAGGCGAATCACTCAATAGAAACAACACAGAACAATTTAGGAGAGAAATTATGAGCACAGCAGAACACGACAACGTCATTGAATTAGAAACTCAGAACCTGACAGCACTAGTTGAACTGCAGAGAAGCAAGTTCCGTGCTGAGGGCGAGGTCACCTATGCCACTCGGATTGATCGCCTAAAAAGACTCAAGGCGCTGATTGTGGAAAACAAGACCGAGTTCGCTACCACGACCAAACGGGAATTCGGTGGTGCTCGATCCTATGAGTTCAGTCTGTTCTCAGAGTTCGCGTCAAAGGTCGAAGCAATCGACTATTCAATAAAACATTTGAAAGCATGGATGAAACCAGAGAAACGAGGCACCAACAAACCCATGAACTTTCTGGGAGGAAAGAGCCAGGTCAGGCACTTTCCAAAGGGTGTTGTCGGCATCATTTCTCCCTGGAACTTACCCTTCGGCCTAACGGTTGCACCTTTGACCAGCGCGCTGGCTGCCGGCAACCGCGCATTACTGAAACCTTCAGAATTCGTTCCAGAAACAGCGGCATTGTTTGCCGAAGTTGTCCCCAAATATTTCTCAGAAGATGAAGTCGCAGTCGTCACCGGTGGCGCAGATATCAGTCAAAGATTTGCGGAGCTGCCGTTCGATCACCTTTTGTTTACCGGGTCCACTCGCGTCGGTGCGCAAGTGATGCAATCCGCATCAAAAAACCTCGTTCCCGTCACGCTAGAACTTGGCGGCAAGTCACCCGTCGTTATAGGACGCAGTGCGAAGCTTGATCTCGCCGGCACGCGCCTGACCTTCAGTAAGCTTTTGAATGGCGGTCAACTATGCCTGTCGCCAGACTACGTTCTTGTGCCGAAGGAGCTGGAAGAGCAACTTATTGCCAGGGTAATAGACGAGACGCAGGCAATGTATCCTAACATCACCGAGAATGCCGATTACGCAGGCGTTTTCAACGAAAGACACTTTGCGAGGTTGCAGAACTACATTGATGATGCCGTTGCTAAGGGCGCGAAACTGACGATCGTGGGTGCTGATAAGACTCGCGCCTCCAAAGACAATCGTCGCATGCCTTTACACATACTCCAGAACGTCAACGAAGACATGCAGGTCATGCACGAAGAAATTTTTGGCCCTGTTCTTCCGGTCATGACCTACAATGACATCTCTGAGGTTCCGGATATGATTGAGCCTCGCCGAACCCCCCTCGCCATGTACTACTTTGGCAAAGATAAAAGTGAGCAAGAGTACTTACTAAATCACGTACAAAGTGGTGGTGTTTGTATCAATGATATTACGCTTCAATACGTACAAGAGGATCTACCATTTGGCGGCATTGGTGCCTCTGGCATGGGCGCCTATCATGGTCCGGAGGGATTCAGAAACATGAGCCACGCGCGCGCCATTTACAGTCAAACGATGATCGATGTGTTGCCTATCATTGGCGCGCGTCCGCCCTTTGGCGAAAAATTTCGAAAGAATATCAGCAAAATTCTCGGCGCAATCTGATTTCAACGGCTGAGTAATTTAGTGCCCGCCTTACTGCCGAGCCTTGGCTGTAAGGCGATGGCGCTGGCTATCTCTGGGCGCGGGGTTGCATTTAGCTTTAGGTCAGTCTGACAGGTTGCACAAAGGTTCCCCGCCCACTCACGATTAGGTTTATTCGATCAAACTACCATCTTAATAGAACTCCTCAGCAACACCCGCTGCGTCCAGATTCCTAGTAGTGCTCAATATTTCTTCAATTCCGAAAAAAACCGGCTGAAGAAATTCAGATAGATCGGCACTCAAAACAGAGGACCGTTGATCCTATTTATCATTGATAACGCTATTCCTAATATCGTCTATCCCCTTTTCGACCAAAATCGAACTAATATTGCCCGCTTGCTAGCGCATGGTATAAATCGAACTTCTACACCATTGGGATGAGGGTACAAAATGTTAATAAAGTTGTTAATTAGTGCATTTTTGTTGTTTTGTGGTTCGGTCGTCGCTGACGATCAGGTAACCAAACGCGTGGCTGGTTTGGATCTAAGTCAAGGCAATTCCTTACAAATGCAATTGTGCTCGTTGAAACCGGGCAAAAAAATGAAGGACTACAAAGCTAATTTTGATGCGTATGTTGATTGGTCTAAAAAGCAAGGTGTTGAAACATTTGCTTTGCGTCTGACGCCTATGTACCACTCGCAACCAAATAATCAAAGCGGTTACGAGTGGATAGAGCTGCTTGCTGCCCCGTTTGAAGTCAGCGGCGAAGCATGGGACAAATGGCAAACCACCAAAGAAGGCCAAGCGCTCAACGAGGATTGGCAATCTATTGCTGACTGCAGCGTAAGTCTCAATCCCATTTTTACACTTTACGCTGACGAGACTATTACCGCGAAAGACACGCGTATTATTACCATGGATTGGTGTTCGCGCTTGCCGGGCGTAAGCTATGATCATCTTCAAGACAAACACGACGGCATGCTCGCAAACCGCTCGCCAGATTCCCCCGTAAAAGCCTGGAGCATTATGTATACGGGGCTCGGTATGCGGAATGCTCCCGGCGAATATATGCACATGCTGAGTTTTAGCGACAACGCAGGTCTGAATGCTTATATGAATAACTATGCGAATAATGATGGATGGCGGCAGCGCGAGTCTTACCAAACTTCGTATGCTACCTGCACGGGTCAAAACGTGTATTTCGCGGAAGTCTTGAATCGCCCAGGCGCATAACCGGCGGATAGACATATCTGAGGTGCGGTCCACATTGTGAGACCGCAGTACTCACTGAGCTATTTTCCTTCGGCTGCCGTTGCGAACAAGCGTTACCCGCGCCTCACTCAAACCCGCCGATAACCTTTGGCATTTTGGACAACCTTATCAAGAGTGGTCAGGTCACCCGAATCAACACTGTTACCACGAGGAAAAGGTGGCCCCGCTGCCAGCCCAAGTCCAGTCAGGACACGATCATTCTGGTAGTAACAAGCGTAGCTCTGAAATAGCAGCGTATTGAACATTTCCGGCTCTGTCACACTGAATTCAACGACCAATTGATGACGTTCTGTCGCAGACTTCGAAGGAAAGTCGAACTCAAAAAAACTGCTCGCCTGTCTGATAGTGGCGACGACTTCCGGCGTTTGCTCACGCAGGTATGAGACCAAGTCAAGCTCGCCAGCGCCGGGCATCACGCCATCGTCACTCGGGGGTATGATGACGTTAAGCAAACTTGAAAGCAGTTCCGCTTGCTCAGATGTTAAAGGTTGATCAGACGTAATCACATTACTGTCTTTCGTTGAATCATTCATTCGCACACCCCTTAATCAAACAAGTTAGCCAGATTCTTTTTCATCGTATCGGCAATATAAAGTGCCAACGCCTGAATTGTACTGGTAGGGTTCACGCCGCCCGACGTCACAAAAATACTGCCATCAACAATAAACAGGTTTTTTACGTCGTGACTACGTCCCCAGTGATTAACCACTGAGGTTTTTGGATCCTCTCCCATTCTCGCTGTACCCAGCAAATGCCAACCTGCGGAACGTATCATGCCATTATTCACGATTTCCTTTGCGCCCGCCGCTTCCATCACCTCTTCTGCGCGAGCAAGCCCGTGTGCTAACATTTTCTGTGAGTTTTCACTGAGCGTATAATTTATTTTTGCTGCTGGAATACCATCGGAGTCTTTTAAGTCTGGGTCAAGCGTCACGGTATTGTGTAACTCAGGCAGATCCTCGCACAGAACAGCAACCCCCGCCGTATGATCAAACATGGATTGAAATGCTTTGTGATGATCGGCGCCCCAAGGAATTCTGCCCGAGTGGTAACCCTGAATAGCAGTATTAAATGGGCCTGAACCTCGACTGATCTGCATGTTATAACCACGCACAAAGCCCCGATCTAGGTCAGTCTCATAGAACTCCTTACTAAGAATACAACAACCCGTCGGCCCCCGATGACTATCTAGTTGTTCATCAAACACCCCCTGAACATATCCAATGGGATGAAACATCAGGTTCTTGCCAACTAAACCACTGCTATTAGCAAGCCCATCAGGGAAGTGTTCTGATACCGAATTCAGTAAGATTCTTGGTGTACCAACACCGTTACAAGCCATCACCACAACCTCGGCTGCCTGAAAACATTCTTCTCCGGCTTCATTGTAGTAAATGACGCCGTTAGCCATACCCTCCTCTGAAACGGTCACCTCGCGAACTCTGCACCTGGTTCGAAGCTCTACACCCTGGCGCAGCGCTTCGGGCCAATAGGTGATATCCACACTACTTTTAGCACCCTGGGAACAGCCCGACATGCAAGGCCCGAGGTTAAGACACTTGTCTCGTCCTTCGTATTGTTGTGAGATAATTGCGCTGTCAGATGGCCACCAGTGCCAACCAAGCTTGTCATAGCCGCTGGCAATTTTATCACCCACCAATCCCATCGGGATCGGCGGCAGCGGCGGTTGCTTCGGCGGATACATCGGGTCACCTGCGAGCCCAGACACGCCCATCATTCTATCGTTCTGTGTAAAATAACTGTCTAGGGTGTCATAACTAATCGGCCAGTCATCCGCAACGCCATCAAGACTTTTCACCTTGAAATCAGAAGGGTGCAAACGAGGAAAGTGAGCTGCATACATGATAGTGCCCCCGCCCACGCCGTTAAAATTTACAACATCAATCGGAGAATCATTGTTGTTAATGGGATAGTCAGTCGCTCGGCCCCTGACATTAGGATTAATGCTATAGGCACCGTGTTGTAGTACTTCCCAGTTCTTTCCCGTTGTGGGGTATTCGGCCGAGTTGGTCCAGTCGCCCTGCTCGAGGCAGACAATTCGCATCTTCGTGTCGGCTAGGCTCCATGCTACCGCGGCACCTGACGCCCCTGCCCCAATAATTAATACATCAACCGGATCGTTTGTTGCTGAATCAACCAATTTTTTGCTCCTCTGCAATAGAAACCTATTACTACCTGTTTCAGGGTAAGTACCAGATGGGTGATGCCCAGGCCCGCTCCTGGACAGTACGTTGCGCTTCCGGGAATTCATCACAGCGACCAGCTTCCTTGCAGTGATGGGCTGACCAGCGTGGAGATGGCGCCTCTATCACTCGCGCATACCAAAACGCCGGTGAGGTCTGATTAAACGATAAATCCTCCCAGGTTGCACAAACATTCAATGATCCAGAATTGGAACGCCAGACTTCAATCAAAGACTCTTCGAGACGACCGTTCACCAGCTCACCTTTTACGATTTCAATTGACTGAATGGGTGTGCGGTCATATAACGCATCGATTCGAAAATGCGGCGCATTGGATGTTCTGGAAAACTCTCCGCCCATTGAAATTATTTTCCCTGCTGGCGTTTTCGAATCGCAGGCCAGAGGGGCCGCTGATGCGGTAAAGTTCATCGTGATTCTCGGCCCGCTCGTGGCATAAACCTCACGTCTTTTCATTGCAGCAAAAAGACTCGCTCTGGTGTTTTGTTCCGCACGGACCGCGGCGAGTCCGCCTGGATTCCAATTGACACGGGTCATAGTCCTGTCGAGATTGCCAAGACCAAACACAGAGCCCATCCACTGGCTCTCCTCAACAAATCCAGGCGTCCCGGCATGCCCATCAGTAGAACCGATAACCCCCATCTGGAGCGGGTTCTGTTTCTGGGTCCCGGACTTGTCGTAAGCCAACAGTCCCCTCAATAGCAATCCTCTGACGTATCCACGGCGCATCTTTTCCCATTCTTGCGGGCTATAACTTTCACGTGTGGCAGGCACGGAACTCTTAGTAAGAGAGCGCTCAAAATTACAGTCCTCATCCGTGGTACCAAACGCGGGCAGACATTCACTGTTACCTTTTTCCTGATGAATCTCAATCAGGGTTTCATATTTGGCCCTCAGCGAAAGAGCAACATCAGATTCAATTTCAACATCAAAGCTTTTACCATCACCCATATTCGAATTGTGCGGTATCGCAATCGCCTCACACCCATCCTCAGCCTTACATTGCTTGTCCAGTTCGCGCCACAGTTTTTCAGGCGTCTCGAATCGCATATAGTCGATCGCTTCGTGACTGACCTTGTCATTCGCAAATATCACGTTGCGATGATTGTGACTGTAGTCGGGTGTTGCTGACCATTCAAAGCCAATGAAAGAGGTGAATCTACATGGATCGTTGGCTTGGTTCGTTTGATGTTGAATTCTCTGCCACTGAAGTTGCTGCGCGGTTTTGCAATGCTCAGGATTTTTTGCACACAGCGGCGTTGGCGCAGGAACGGCCTCTGTTATCGTCGGGAGTACGTACTCTACAAACACCTTGCGGCCTTCCAAGGCATTATTATTTTCTGTCATGATGTTGCAATACGGCTCATCGCTCCACTCAGGGTCAGTGCAGATATATAAAAGATCAAACCACTCAGCGTGATCAGTTACTGACATAAAATCCAAGGGGCGGTCAAGTTGCACCGGTATCGACCCGGCAAGTTTTATTGGCGTTCCTCGTGCAAATGCATAGGCCTCTGCGGGCGTTCGCATGGTGCCATAACCCCATGCATCCAGCGAATAGGCAGAGTGAACATGCAAATCACCCCAATAGACGTTTTTTGTCTCTTCTTCGTAGTAGGGACAGTTTTCAGTTTCAGAACCGATCGCTGGCCCAGACGTAAAAATGATAAAGAACAACCAAAATGTTCTGTTCACGATATATCCAACTTAGAGAATATGGTCTGAATATGACTGAGTCGGTCAAGCAAATCAATGTAAATTGCATTGACAGAACACACTTTTTTGATGGCAAAACATATCTCGATCAACTGAAGAGTTTTACTCGAAAAAAATATATGGATAATCAAAATTTTAGGCACCCTGCGCGCACACCGGAGGCAGTATCGATGCCCTGCAGAATCATGTTTTTTATCTTGCTTTTAGGCTTGCTAGCAAGCTGCGCCGTGAACACACCCATCGAGTCAGATTCACCGGCACAACCAGCATTCGACTACACCGCCGACGAATTATTTGGTACACGGCCGGAAATCATCTCGCCGCATTCACTTCACGATTTAACGCCAGCGCAATATCGCGCGTTCGACGAATACTTTAACGCCCCCAGAAACAGAAAGCATTTACCTAATCGAAGGCTATACAATTACTTGGAACAAAGTACACCTGAGTTCTCTTATCTCGGTGAAACCCTCACCGCCGCGGAAGCTTTGGAACAGCAACAGGGTAATTGTATGTCCCTGGCGATGCTCACAACCGCACTGGCCAATCGCGCTAACATCAAAATTGAATATCAACTGATGGATGATGCCCCTGTTTTTGAGCAAGGGGAAAATGTCATTATCAAAGGCGTCCATGTCAGGACAAAGTTGCTTAGAAAAACCGCACCACCTGCAAAAAACGTCGTATATTTCCTAAAGCCAGGCATCATCGTGGACTACTTCCCTAATGAAACGAGCCGTTTTGTTGGTAATCTGAGCGAACCAAAATATGTCTCTATGTACTATCTCAATAAAGCAGCCGATGCTATCGAGTCGGCAAATTTCAATCTGGCGTATTGGTTAGTAATAGAAGCACTCGCACTTAATAATTCCAGCGCATCAGCATTTAATATGCTGGCTGTTATCTATAAGAAGATTGGTGAAATAAGTAAAGCAGAAGACGTTTATCAGTATGGCATCGCTTCGCTTCCAACGCCCTTGACGCTACTGAAAAATTATCAACTTTTGCTCGTAGAGCAACATCGACTTGACGAAGCCAAGCTTATCGAAACCAAACTTCAACAGATTGATGACCCAAGTCCATACCGTTGGCAAAGACTGGCGTTCTTAGCGCTTAAAACAGGCCAATACAGGGATGCAGTTAACTATTATCGGCGGGCAATTAAACGCGCACCTTACATGCACGAATTACACTATCAACTCGCCCGCGCATATTCCCATCTGGGTCAAGATGCAGAAAGTAAGATCCAGCTTGAACTTGCAATGAATAATACTCAAAACGAGCAAGCACGCGCTTTGTATGAATTAAAGTTGCAAGCTTATTCAAACAGGCTCAAACATCGTGACCGGCGACAATAGCGCGGCGGCTGTATGGATTTTTCAGCCTCAACCCTTGCAACAATGGGGTGTTTTTTTGCAAGCTATCCCGCGCAAGACATCAAGGTAGCAGCTTGCGGATAACGCTCTCACAAGCCCATATCACAAATTTTTTTAGCCACACCGCTCGCAAGACCACAACTGTAAAACATAGAAGTCCTGAAGCAGAGTCAACAGCATTAGACCGGACGATCACCCACTACCGTGACGCGTTCCATTTTCCTAACATTGGGCCAATAGTCCGCGGCGGCGAAATGCTGCACGGACCGATTATCCCAGAAAGTGAAGGAGTCCTTCTGCCATCTAAACCTGCATTGGTGATCTGGATTCCATGCCGTCAGATACAGTTTTTGTAATAGCTTGTCAGAAACTTCTGTATCCATACCATCGATACAGCGGGTGAAGGTCGAATTGACGTAAACAGACTTTCGCTGACTCACCGGGTGAGTTCGCACCACAGGGTGTTTAACGGGTGGAAACTTCTTTCGCATCGCGTCGATTTCATCTTCCCCTGCACCCCGCTGTTTCATGCCTTGAAGGAACACTTCGTTATCATGAATGGCATATAACCCATCAAGCAATTCTTTTGTTTCATCATCTAGACCTTCATAGGCGGATTCCATGTTGGCAAACAGGGTGTCTCCCCCGACTTCGGGGATTTCAACACCACGCAAGATAGAACCAAGCGAAGGGTTCTGACGCCAGGTGACGTCGGAGTGCCATTGATTAATTCTTGGCGGACGAGCCTTGTCATTATCAAGGCGAATGACTTCCGGATACGTATCATCATTGTTTGTGAATGGGTGTATTTCGATATCGCCAAATCTCCGAGCAAACTCAACATGCTGTTTGACCGAAATTGTCTGATCACGAAAAAATATTACTTTCCGATCTACAAGCAGGTCTGACAACCAGACGATGACTTCGTCTGCTAATTTATCACCTAGATTGATACCACGAATCTCCGTACCAATCATTGGAGAGAGGTGATAGAGCGAATAACCATACCGTTCGCCGGTCGATAATTGGGATTTGTCTATCATTGGATTTCTCCTGATTATCACTGCAGTGTCTCATCGAACCACTATCTATGCCAGCCGAAGACAAGATTACTGTCTTGCGCCAGCTTCCGGATAGCGCAAGGAACGATGAATGGCAGAGCGGATCACGATATACTCTCGGATTGGGGACCGTTCAGTAGATCACAATTCTCGATATTGTATTTTTAGCCGCTGGTCCACCCTGAGCCTCAAGATAGGTCACAAGAAGAGAGATATGCCTGCAGACAAAAACTTTTTCGCAAACTTTGATGATAATCCCTTTCATCAATACCTAGGACTCACACTCATCGACACACGTGAAGATTTTGCACGGCTTCGACTTGTTATCAAAGAAACGACCCCGACCGGTATTGGTGGCAGTGTCAATGGCGGGGTGATTTCAACCATGGTCGATATGGCTGCTGTGCCAGCGGTGTTTAGCAACTTGAGGGAAGGCAGCGAGCCTGCCGGCACCGCTGATTTACAGGTAACCTATTTGCGGCAGGCGCACGGTGAATGGATAGACGCTGAAGCGCGGGTAATCAAACGGGGTCGTCAGCTCTGTACCATTGAAGTAGAGATCAAAAGTGACAAGGGAGTGGTTTGCGCAAAAGGACGTGTTCTTTATGCACTAAGAACTTCGGGTCCGGTCACGCGAAAAGAGGGAGAAAGCAACTGAAGACTCAGACGAAGTTGAATTCACTGCTACAATACCGCCTTTCGTAACCCTTACCTGCAAAAACGACCTGAATGCCTTTGCTCCCCCGTTCTTCCAGTGAAAACGAACCCTACCGTGCTGCATTGCGTCACGCTATTCGTAGCAGCAAGGCGCTGCTTGAATTTGTGGGTGTCAAGTCTCCCCTGCTGCGACCCGAAGTGCTTCAACAGCCGGATTTTCCTGTGCTGGTGCCGCGAGGATTCGCGTCACGCATGAAGTATGGCGACCCTGGGGACCCGCTGTTGCGTCAAGTGCTTGCGATGCCGGCTGAACTTGTCGACGCGCCAGGTTTCATCAAAGATCCACTCGCAGAGACGCAAACAGGAACAGACGTTAACCCTGCTCCCGCGCTGATAAAAAAGTATCATGGTAGAGCGCTGTTGATCACCACCAGCGGTTGTGCGATCAACTGCCGCTACTGCTTTCGACGACACTTCCCATACGCAGAACACAGGGACCAAAAACACACGCAAGCCCTTGCCGCAATATCAGCAGATTCAAGCATTTCCGAAATCATTCTATCCGGCGGCGATCCGTTACTACTTGATGATCAAGCGCTGGCAACACTCATCGAAAAATTTGAGGCGATACCCCATCTCAAAAGACTCCGTATCCATAGTCGGATTCCGGTAGTGCTTCCAGAGCGAATCACACCTCAACTATTATCATTACTGAAAAAAACAACGCTAAAGACAGCACTTGTGATACACGCTAACCATCCAAACGAACTTGATAATCAGACGGCAAGGGTTCTCAACGACTTGAAACAAGCGAGTGCTTTGTTGTTAAACCAGTCCGTCTTACTTCGAGGTATCAATGACTCAGCTTCTGTGCTGATATCGCTGGCCGAGAAGCTCTACGATCAAAGCGTCCAACCTTACTATTTACATATGCCTGACCGTGTCGCAGGCACCTCACACTTTCACGTCAATGACGAAGAGGCCAAAATAATTTACGGCAAGATGCAAGCACACCTGCCTGGGTATCTTCTGCCACGACTGGTTCGTGAAATACCCGGTGAAAACTCAAAACATCTCTTGGATATTCAACTTAAGGATGAATGAACAACAAATACTCTCGCGTGTCATTCTCAGAGATCCTGAGCAAAGCTGTTGGTTCGAATACACCGACCCTGTTCATGTTATTCACACCACAAAAGTTGACGATGTTGTACCGCTACTCACAAAAATAGAGCGACTGGTGGCACAGGATGGGTATTTTGCAGCAGGATTTTTGAGCTATGAGGCAGCTTCTGCTTTCGATACGCAACTCGTCACTCATGCACCTGCACAGCTACCTCTCTTGTGCTTTGGGCTTTTCGACAAACGAACCCGATTGGATGAGTTGCCGAAACAGCCAGAAATACTCCCTGGTGACTGGCAATTAGATAGCGATATCAAAGCGTACAAAGCACATATATCGACCCTGAAAACTCATATCGAAGCAGGTGATATTTATCAGGTGAATTATACGTCAAGACTCGCACTAGATAGCGCGCTTAACATTGACACGTTTGGGCGAATTGCTGAACAAGCAACTTACGGTGCGTTTCTGGATGGTAGAAATTTTAGTATCCTCTCTGCTTCGCCGGAATTGTTTTTTCAGCGAAACGATCGGGAAATCATCTGCAAACCAATGAAGGGTACCGCGACCCGCGGACTCTCTTATCTGGATGATATGGAACAGGCAGACTGGCTGCGTTCTTCTGAAAAGAACCAGGCTGAAAACCTCATGATTACCGACATGGTCCGAAACGATCTCAGTCGAGTGGCTGATGCTAATTCAGTGACCACATCACAGCTTTTCAATGTAGAGCGTCATCCAACAGTTTGGCAGATGACCTCAACGGTGTCGGCTCAAACAAATTCAACTACCTCGGAAATATTTGCTGCTTTATTTCCTGGCGCGTCAATTACCGGTGCGCCAAAACACGCCAGCATGAGATTTATTAACGCCCTTGAGTCCACGCCCCGCGAAATCTATACCGGAGTCATAGGGTTAATTGCACCCGAAAGACAGGCGCTCTTCAATATCGCCATCAGAACGGCGTGGACAGACAAACGCACTTGCACCAGTCATTACGGCGCCGGTGGTGGTATCGTCTGGGATTCTGATGCCGAAGATGAATATTTAGAATTACAAGCAAAAACACAGATTCTTCGCAAGGTTGACCCGGAATTCCTATTGCTGGAGACCATGCGCTGGACACCCGGCGAGGGCATATATCTGAAAAGTCGTCACCTCAAACGACTCTCAAACAGCGCGGCGTATTTTGCTTTTAAAATCGATATCCCGGTCCTCGAAGAAAAACTCATCGAGGCGACGACGGGCCTACCTAGCCTACCCCACCGGATCCGCCTTCAACTGACTAGAAAGGGAAAGCTGCAGTTGGATTGCGAACCGCTGTTTGAATACGAGCAGCCTCAAAAAGTCGCTCTGTCGAAAGAACCAGTCTCTGCCGACAATGTCCTGCTATACCACAAAACAACCAAGCGCGAGATATACAATACCGCTACCGCATCGGTACCTGTAGGCACTGAAGCACTGCTACATAACCACAGAGGATTTGTGACGGAATCAGCAATCGCAAATATTGTGTTCGAGTGGCAGGGAGAATTATTTACCCCGCCTGTCAGTGATGGGTTGTTGCCGGGTACGTTGAGAGAATCGCTCATAGCCAACGGAGACATAGGGGTGCGCTCTCTCTCTGTGGAAGAGCTCTCGAGTGTTGATGCTCTTTTTTTGGTTAACGCACTGCGCGGTTGGCGTCAAGCAAAGCTAGTCACTCCCGGACCAATATCAGCTAAAACTATTTAATCGAAACGGCAGTCAGTATCTGTGAAACTTGATACGCCTTGAAAAACCGATACGCCTTAAAAAAATCGATCGTTGCTTTACGTTAACGTAAACGTTACTCTGTGAGTAATACAACACTCATGCGTACCCCGATGCCAACTTATACCATCCGCGACCTGGCCGAAGAATTCGACATCACTACACGCACACTTCGTTTCTATGAGGAGAAAGGGATGCTGTCTCCTCACAGGCAGGGCCAGCTCAGAATCTACAATGCGGGTGACCGTACCAGGCTCAAACTCATATTACGGGGTAAACGTCTAGGGCTAGATCTCCAAGAGAGTAGTGAAATCATCGCCATGTACAACCCAGGCACAAACAATCAAAAACAGCTAAAAGCACTGCTCGCGAAAATTGGGGAAAAGAAAATTCAGCTCGTCCGCCAGCAGGAAGACCTGGATGCTATGTTTGAGGATCTCAAGCTTTGGGAAAAGAACTGCACTGAAGCGTTATCGAATGCATGAAGCACTTAATAACTTGTCACAAAGAATAAATAGGAGGAAATAATGAGCACATCCTACGCCATGCTCGACCACAACCTTGGCGAAGATATCGACATGCTAAGGGAAACTGTGCGTCGTTTTAGCGAAGCAGAGATCGCCCCCAGGGCGAATGCAATTGATAAAAACAACGAATTTCCAATGGACCTTTGGCAAAAGATGGGAGAACTTGGCGTACTGGGTATTACCGTCAGCGAAGAGTTTGGCGGCAGCAATATGGGCTATCTGGCACATGTCATCGCCATGGAGGAAATTAGCCGCGCTTCCGCCTCCGTCGGACTATCCTATGGGGCGCATTCGAATCTCTGCGTCAACCAAATATCGAAGAACGGTACAGATGAACAACGCAGTAACTACCTACCGAAATTATGTTCAGGAGAGCACATCGGAGCGCTCGCCATGTCCGAGCCAGGTGCAGGATCTGATGTCGTGAGCATGACGCTCAAGGCTGAGAAACATGGCGATGTCTTTGTCCTGAACGGCACCAAGATGTGGATTACAAACGGACCGGACGCTAACACCTATATCATTTACGCTAAAACAGATCCGGAACAGAGTTCCAGGGGTATCACCGCTTTTATTGTCGAACGAGATTCCCCGGGATTCTCACGAGCATCCAAGCTCGACAAACTGGGCATGCGAGGCTCTAACACCTGTGAACTCGTGTTCGAGAATTGTGAAGTACCCGCGACCAATATTCTGGGCAAAGAAAATGCAGGTGTCGGTGTGTTGATGTCAGGGCTCGACTACGAGCGTACGGTACTCTCCGGTGGGCCGTTAGGCATTATGCAAGCATGTATCGATGTTGTATTGCCCTACGTCCATGACCGTAAGCAATTCGGTCAAGCGATCGGTGAATTCCAGCTTATGCAGGGCAAATTGGCTGACATGTACACCTCACTTAGTGCTAGCCGCGCTTATCTATACGCCGTGGCCAGAGCATGTGACCGTGGTCTCGAAAGCCGGAAAGATGCCGCGGGAGTCATACTCTATACGGCCGAACAGGCAACCCAAATGGCGCTACAGGCCATTCAGGCGCTCGGTGGTAATGGATACATCAACGATTTTTCGACCGGGCGTCTGCTAAGAGATGCAAAGCTTTATGAAATCGGTGCGGGAACATCCGAGGTTCGCCGAATGTTAATTGGTCGGGAGTTATTTGCAGAGTCTGCATGACAAAACCCGGAGACTCACCAGACGGTCTTTTTAGAAGGTAGAGAAAATGAGCATCATTGTTTCAAAGGTTAACCCAAGATCTGAGGACTTTTCCGATAATCAGGCCTATATGTCAGACCTTATCGGCGATCTCACGCAAGTTGTGGCACTGATTAAAGAAGGCGGTGGAGAGAAAAACCAGGCCCGTCATATCAGTCGAGGAAAACTTCTCGTCAGGGACAGAATTGACGCGCTGATTGATCCCGGCACGCCCTTTCTCGAATTGTCTCAGTTGGCCGCGCACAAAACCTACGACGATGTTATTCCGTCTGCTGGTATTGTCACGGGCATCGGTGTCGTTAATGGCCAGGAATGCATTATCGTTGCTAACGATGCCACAGTTAAGGGTGGAACTTACTACCCTCTAACAGTAAAGAAGCACCTGCGCGCCCAAACTATTGCCTGGGAAAACCACCTGCCTTGCATCTATCTGGTTGATTCCGGTGGTGCGAATCTGCCGAATCAGGATGAGGTTTTTCCTGACAAAGACCACTTCGGAAGAATCTTTTTTAATCAGGCAAACATGTCTGCTGAGAACATACCCCAAATTGCGGTGGTGATGGGTTCATGCACTGCTGGCGGCGCATACGTGCCGGCAATGTCAGACGAGTCAATTATCGTCAAAGACCAAGGCACTATTTTCTTAGCAGGGCCACCACTTGTTAAAGCGGCTACCGGAGAAGAAGTCACAGCGGAGGAATTAGGTGGGGCCGATGTACACACAAGAGATTCGGGTGTTGCGGACCACTATGCTGTCAGTGATCATCACGCACTCAACATTGCCCGCGACAGAGTTAGCCGGTTTAATCGAATCAAACAAGTGACGCTTGATGTCAAGACACCCGAGGCACCGCTGTACGATGCCGCCGAGCTAGATGGCATTATCCCGCGGGATTCCAAGAAACCTTTTGATGTTCGCGAGATTATCGCTCGACTCGTTGACGCCTCAGATTTCGATGAGTTTAAAGCACGCTATGGCACAACGCTCGTCTGTGGTTTCGCGCGAATTCACGGCTACCCTGTCGGTATCGTGGCAAATAACGGCGTGCTGTTTAGCGAGTCAGCGCAAAAGGGCGCGCACTTTATTGAGTTGTGCGGCCAGCGCAAAATACCACTTCTATTCCTTCAAAATATCACCGGATTCATGGTGGGTAAACAATACGAAAGCACGGGCATCGCCAAACACGGGGCCAAAATGGTCACTGCCGTCGCCTGTGTGAAGGTGCCCAAAATTACGATTATCATCGGCAACTCATATGGTGCTGGAAATTATGGCATGTGTGGTCGTGCCTACGATCCAAACTTTCTATTTATGTGGCCCAACGCCAGAATCTCGGTCATGGGCGGCGAACAAGCTGCTGGCGTGTTAGCCCAGGTAAGGCGCACCCAGATTGAGACGAAAGGTGACACCTGGTCGGAGGAAGAGGAAGCCGCGTTTAAGCAACCAGTAATTGATAACTTTGAAGAAGAGGGGCACGCGTATTACGCCTCCGCGCGACTATGGGATGACGGCATTATCACGCCGCAAGACACCCGCCGCGTCATCGCTCTGTCGTTATCCGCAGCACTAAACAAACCCATTGCAGAAACACGCTTTGGCGTGTTCCGAATGTAGGGAGCTACCATGTTTACCAAGATTCTAATTGCCAATCGCGGTGAGATTGCCTGCCGAGTGATAAGAACGGCAAAAAAACTCGGTGTCGCAACTGTCGCTATCTATTCCGATGCGGATGCCGATGCCCTACATGTTTCAATGGCTGACGAAGCTGTACATGTCGGTGGTTCTGCACCGGCGGATTCTTATCTTCAACAGGCACGTATTCTGGAAGCAGCAAAACTCACCGGTGCCCAAGCAATTCACCCGGGATACGGATTCCTCTCTGAAAATCCGGAATTTGCCAACGTATGTATGACGGCAGGTATTACATTTATTGGACCTCCGGTTGCCGCAATCGAAGCAATGGGATCAAAATCAGCAGCAAAAAACATTATGCAATCCGCCGGTGTACCCGTCTTGTCCGGTTACCATGGCGCTGATCAGGCGATTAAGGTGCTGAAGGATGCAGCGGATACCGTTGGCTATCCGGTACTCCTAAAAGCAGCAGCCGGCGGTGGCGGCAAAGGCATGCGCCAAGTTCACTCAGCGGCTGAATTTGACGAGGGACTAGCGGCAGCTAAACGAGAAGCCCTATCAAGCTTCGGCGATGACGTGATGCTGGTTGAAAAATACTTACTTGATCCCAGACACGTCGAGGTACAGGTGTTTTGCGACGAACAGGGGAATGGTGTCTATCTGTTTGAGCGTGATTGCAGTGTACAACGTCGACATCAAAAAATTATTGAAGAAGCACCCGCACCAAGTATGACGCCAGCGCTGCGAGCAGCTATGGGAGAAGCTGCAGTCAAGGCAGCATTAGCAATCGACTATGTTGGGGCAGGCACCGTAGAATTTTTGTTATCCGCGGATGGCACTTTTTACTTTATGGAAATGAACACACGCCTTCAGGTTGAACATCCCGTGACTGAGATGATTACCGGTCAAGATCTCGTCGAATGGCAATTGCGTGTCGCTGACGGACAAACGCTACCTCTCACTCAGGCTGAACTTCAAATACAGGGACATGCGTTTGAGGCGAGAATCTACGCTGAAGATCCAGAAAATGATTTCCTGCCAGCTGCCGGCAGTCTGAAACTGTTACAAACCCCAACTGAATCTGACCATGTCAGAGTCGACAGCGGCGTGAGTGAAGGTGATGACGTTGGTGTGTTTTATGACCCGATGATTGCGAAACTTATTGTCTGGGATCGGGATCGTGAGCTTGCATTGCGTCGCCTGACAAAAGCACTGGCCGCCTATCGCGTGCGCGGTGTCACAACCAACATTGAGTTTCTGAAATCTCTAAGCACAAGTAAAGCCTTCAGCGAAGGACTGGTCCATACCGGTTTCATTGAGCAACACAGAGAGACTTTGTTCGAACAAAAGAACGCACGGGTGGACCACTTTTTGGCGATGACCATGTGCTATCTTGTCCTTAGCGAAGCGACAACCATAAACCCTCGCGAATCGACGCGCTCCGATGCTGCGAATCCGTGGCGTACCGATGATAACTGGCGCTTGAATGCAGCGTGTATACACGCAAGAACCGTGATCTATCAGGGTGAAGAACTGGACTTAACCGCTGAAGAGATCGGCACTCGCGAACACCGACGTTTCAAAGTCAAGACACCAGCGACAACGGTCGATGTGGATGCTGAACTTACCGGCGATCAACTAAAAGTTACCATCGAAGGTCGTCAGCAAACAGCTTGTGTTTTTCAGAGTGAGGGTAATATCTCTATTTTTTCCAGCGAGACAGCGTTTGATATCGAAACGAAACCCATGTTCGCTTCGGAAGACGCTACGGATGATCTGGATGCAGGGTTTGTCGCTCCCATGAACGGCACAATTATCGACATCCTCGCCTCACCGGGACAAACCGTAGCATCAGGCACCACATTGCTCATTATGGAAGCTATGAAGATGGAGCATGCCATGCAGGCACCCGTCGATGGCGTTGTTGGAGAAATCTTTTACAAAATTGGGGATCTTGTCGAGGGTGGCGCCACACTACTGGATTTTGAGGCGTCGGACTATCACTAACGAAGCCTCATGACGCCTTCTTGCGCGATCGAAACAACCCGTTCACCAGAGAGGTTATACATCGCACCAAAGGCAAGTCCTCGACCTGCCCTCGCGGCCGGACTATGTAAATCATAGAGCAGCCATTCGTTAAAAACCGGTGGCTGATGAAACCACATGCTGTGATCAAGACTCGCGCCACTCTGCTTGCCTTTATCCGCGTGGGGTCTCCAGGCAGTATCCAGCAGAGACCGATCACTGGCGTAAACGACCATGGCCAGATGAATTTTTGGATCGGCTGGTAAATCTCCGTTTGCCCTCACATATATCTGTTGGTCCGGGGGCAGCTTTTCACTGCCAGTAATCTCAGTGGCCATCCTCACATCGATAGGCATCTCTCGCCAGCGCTCTCTACCCCTAAGTTGATCTCGATTGGGCAAACTTTTCGGGTCCACCAGAGCGGGTGCAGCATCCTGATGAACAACCCCCGGCTCCTCGCGCTGAAAGCTTGCCTGTAATTGAAAAATGATTTCATCATTCTGAATCGCCGACACATTACGCGCGCGAAAATTTTTCCCTTCTTTCGCGCGGGTGACTTCAAACACGATCTCAGCGTTTGGGCGTCCAGGTCTCAAAAAGTAGGCATGCAGCGAATGTAATGGAAAGTCATCCACACTCAGTTGCGCTGCCATCGTCGCCTGAGCCGCTACCATGCCGCCGAACAAACGCGCGTTTTCCGTCACACCCCCTTCGCCGGAACCGCCTACATAAACATCGGTTTCACGCTGTTGTAGATCTAAACGTTTGATCAGGCGCTGTAACAGTGACATTAAGTAATATTTTTCCAATAGGTATCTTTGCGGCAGATAAGACCCTCCCGCACGGGATAGACGTCGACAACATTAACGTGATAGCTGTTATCGTTTTCATCAACTCCCCGAGTAGTAAACATCTGCAGAATAACGTCGCCTGCCGCCCGCTCGGTCAAATTCTCGTAGGTCACGTCGCGCCAATGTGCTTGTCTCCACGTAAGCTCCTCAAGCAAGCCCTCTATTCCTTTAATGACTCGACCAGTTGGTCCTTCTCCACCATTGTGTTGATGCCATTCAAAATCCTGCGTTGTTACTGCAAGCAATCGCTCTTTATCACCCGTGCCGTAGCCTTTTCTGAACTCAGCCATTACAAATAACATTTCTTCATCTGTCATCACGCTATCCCCGTCATCAATAACTGATACTAGAGGCTTGCGACCCGAGGCCACAATTCATCAGCGCCGGTGCGACACATTTCATGACCAATCAGTTCCTGCCATTGACGCTCATTGCCGTATTCCTCGCGCCAGCACCACAACCTTCTGGTTCGATGATTAAGGTGATGCTCCAGCGTGTACCCGATCGCCCCCATTACCTGATGTGCAACTTCTGCGCACGGACCACATGCCTGCCCCACCCGAGACTTGGCAAATGCAACTTCCAGTTCAACCGGTTGCTGGAGCTGGGCAAGAGAATCCGCAGCACGGATGCTGGCAGCAACCTCCCCGGCCATTGTCGCGAGCTGATGCTGAATGGCCTGAAATTTCGAAATTGACCGTCCAAATTGCTGTCTCGTCAATGAGTAGTCCACAACTAATTCCAAAGCGCTTTCCAATGCCCCTGACATCATCACTGAGCGGGTCATTGCGCCTAGGCGACGTGCGTAATCCTGAAGCTCACTCGGCGCCTGGTAAATATCAGCAGCGTCAATCACGAGATTAACTTCTATCGTATCTCTTGGTTCACCGGCAATACTTACCTGTTCTGTTAGCTCGACTGCATCTCTGTCGACAACACAGAGTACGCTTGCACCTTGTTGTTTTGCTGGAATGTAAATTCGATCAGCCCACCGAGCAAAAGCGACATTGTTGGCTTTTCCAGTCAACGTATTGTTTTCTGACAACTCAAATTCGCCGTTTGCCACTGTCACGACACCGCCAGAAAATGAGGTTGCGCCCACAAAATTCGCCAACGATGCGGCAATAAACGTTTCCGCGATCGGTATTGGTGCTGCAAATCGCGCCGCGCAGCGAATGACTGTCAGTGAGTCTCCCATCTCCCCGCCGGCACCACCCAAATGCTCGGGTAATCCCGCGAGAATCAACCCGTTTTCGTTCAGCGTTTGCCAAAGTTGAGTAGCAAATTGACCGGACTCTGTTGCGTCAACAACCCCCGGTGTACAAAGGTCTGACAGAATCCTGTTAGTCGTCTCAATGATAAGACGCGTTTCCTCTCTCATTTCATATCTCCCTGCCAGCGCTCCCTGTAGGAAACGCATTCAACAGTATTTAATTGGTTTTATCTCAAGCCCAGACCGCGCGCAATGACACCTCTAAGAATCTCCCGCGTGCCACCCCGAAGCGTGAAGGAAGGCGCATGTAAAATAGCATCGTTAAGCGTCGCCAAAAAATGTGCCGATGCGTCTTGGGGCAAGACCGGACGGACAATTTCAGGGACAATACGCTCGAAGGTATTACCCAGCTCCTTGATCAACGCAGCTTCAGTGTTTGGCGCTTTGCCTTCTTCCAACATGCCAGCGACCGAGATTGACATTCTTCTCAGCGTCACCAGTTCGGCAACTAATTTTCCAATGAGCGCAGCCTGCTCATCCGTAGGGTTGCTTCCCACTTCTCTCAGTAGTTCTTGAATCACGAGGAAAGAGGAGAGAAATCGTTCGGGACCACTACGCTCGTAACCCAATTCGCTTATGACCTGAACCCAACCATTGCCCGGCTCACCGATCACTTGATCATCCGGCACTAAAACGTCGTCAAAGAAAACCTGATTGAAATCACTTTCTCCCGCCAAATTTTTGATGCCTCGGACTGTTACATTGGGATCATCAAAACCGATAAGCAACTGGCTCATACCCGCATGCCTGTTTTCTGAGGCAGGTTCTGTCCGAACGAGCGCGACCATGTAATGATTCAGGTGGGCCCCACTTGTCCAGATCTTGCTGCCGTTAACAAGCCAACCGCCGTCAACTTTAACGGCACTGGTCCGAATAGAGGCTAAATCCGAACCCGTGTCTGGTTCACTCATACCGATAGAGAAAAAACTCTCGCCACGGGTAATCGGTGGTAAAAATCGTTGTCGTTGTTCTTCGGTACCAAATTTCAATAGCAGCGGGCCGCTCTGTCGATCAGCAATCCAATGCGCAGCAACCGGTGCACCAGCAGCGAGCAGCTCTTCTGTCACCACATAGCGCTCGAGAAATGAGCGCTCACTCCCACCGTATTTCTTGGGCCAAGTCATGCCGACCCACCCTCTTTTTGCGAGTCGCTGACTAAACTCAGCAGATGCCCCCGTATTAAAATCAGAGTTAGGAAACCAACCGGTCTCTTCGTCAAGAAAAGCCCGCACTTCCTTGCGTAACGCGTCAGCCGTTTCCGGTAGTACGACGGGTTCGAAATTTAACCCCTGAAACATTGCTTGCCCTCAATCAAATAAAAAACAAACAACAGTACCGACTTTTGCCACTTTTTGCACGTCGATCAATCAACTCAGCCGCACGCATTGGCCGTTAAGCGCGAGCAAACACTTGAGTGAAATTTGGCGTTTTTCTGATGGCTAAATCATTTGACTGAGTGACAAAACATTCATTTACCTGCAGTGCGGGGACAAATTCAGCATCACCATCTCAGCAGGCGCAGGATATCGTACTAAAATCGGCCAGGTAAACACATGGACGGTCGTTGCGCTAAAACCGCCAACGTTAAACAGTGTGTCAAACCCGTTTCCATTAGACTGAGCGGCCGATAATCCAAGCACCCTCTACAACGGGCGAAAATGTTTGTTATAGTCGAACCCAGTTTTCAAAAATCAGGATACAACCATGAAAGAACAATACGGAGATGTTTCGGTCACAATGCTGGATGGGTTTGTCGCTCAGTGCGAAATCAATCGACCTCCAAACAACTTTTTCGACCTTTCGCTCATCCGAGACCTTGCCGAATGTTTTGAAGATCTCGACGCAAACAGTGCATGTCGGGCGATCGTCTTGTGTTCAAACGGCAAACATTTCTGTGCAGGTGCTAATTTTTCATCCCCTGACCGAAAACCGGAGGGCGATGTCCTGAGCGCCAAATCAGCTGATACCCGCAACCCACTTTATACAGAAGCGGTAAGACTGTTTCATTGCAAAAAACCAGTCATCGCAGCCGTTCAGGGTGCAGCAGTTGGTGGCGGTTTTGGACTGGCTATGATGGCTGATTTCAGGGTTGTTTGTGAAAATACCAGGATGACGGCCAATTTTGTGAAACTCGGTTTCACACCAGGATTTGGTCTAACCCACACACTCCAAAGAGTCGTCGGTCCCCAAAAAGCCAACCTGCTTTTTTACACTGGGCGACGGATCAACGGAGAAACTGCGATGGAATGGGGCATCGGAGATATTTATTCTGATGTTGAAACCATTAGAGATTCAGCGACAAGCCTCGCTCGAGAAATTGCAGAGAATGCACCTCTCGCGCTGATCTCCGTCAGGGAGCAAATGCGTCCCGGTCTAGCAGATGCAGTGCAGGCGGCGACAGATATCGAAGGCAGCGAACAATACTGGCTTCAGAGGACATCGGATCACAAAGAGGGCGTTGCATCCGTTGCCGAGCGCCGCACCGGTAATTTTCAGGGTAAGTAGTGAAAAACGACTAGCGCTCAGAAATGCTAAAAGCAGGATACCTCTGACAAGGAGGTACCCTGCAATTAAAGGACATCTACCAACCCGTTAAACCTCTCCCAGACGTAGTCTATCTCCTCCGCCGGAGTGCGCCCGCATCGAACGAGCACAAGGTCTTTTTCAGGGACACACAAAATACGCTGCCCATCGTAACCGCTGCTGTAAAACCACTCGGTTTGATCCGGCTTCATCCACCATTGAGCGCCATAGGCTTGCGTCTCATCGAGATAGGTCACGGTGCGTGCATAGTCGACCCAATCCGGTGTCACTATCTCCGTTCCATCCCAAGTACCACCTCTTAAATAGAGCAGACCAAATCGTGCAAAATCACGCGGTGTCGCAAACAAAAAGGATGAGCCGATGAATGTGCCTGAAGTATCAAACTTTGGCGTAGCCGTTTTTATCCCGATAGGTTCAAACAATTCATTGTTCATAAAACGGAGCATACCTGACGCGCCGTCACCGACAACCTCCTTCAGTATCCGGCAGATAATATTTGTCGTACCACTGGAATAGGACCACTGAGTTCCAGGTTTATGCAGAAGCGGTTTATTCGCGGCGAATGCCCCCGTGTCATGACGACCTTCATATTGCAGCATAGGGATAACGTCTGATGCTTGGCCATCAACGTAATCTTCATTGAACTCAAGTCCTGAAGACATGCGCAATAGTTGGTCTAAAGTGATTTCTCTTCGCGCATCATTTTGCCATTCTGGCACCTGCGCGGGTTCATAAATATCAAGCTTTCCCTGCCGTACCAAAATACCAACCAGCGCCTGGGTGATGCTCTTGCCCATTGACCATGAATACTGCAGCACGCCTGACCTTGAGCCCGCATCATAGCGTTCATAAACCAACTCCCCTCCCTGCACTATCGCCAGCGCATACGTCACGCCCTGCGCCTCGTTCAGATCAAATATTTCATCACACAGCTTTAGAAACCTTACCGAGTCGTTAGTCCGAATTTTGTTTTTTTGCCATGACCTTGTAGGCCATGCAACTCCTTCAGGTTGCTCGGGTAATTTTGGGAGGTTGGTATCAATAGAGTGAGATTTCAGCAAGTGGATATCTCCCGCACATCCTTGTATAAATTCATATTTTTACGCCTTACACTTTTCAATATTTTGAGCGAACGCAAACACAATCGTAGCCCATCGATGGCATGTACACGCATTAGCATTCCCGCTGCCAGATTGTAACGCCCGCCAAAAGCATTGAAGCCACAGTAATCCGAGCCAAGCCCAAAAGATAAACTGACAATGGTCTGACGCAATAACCTTTGCAACCACTATTCGCAATTAACAAAACTTATCAGGAATTGACCAATACTGCCTTTATTGACACCTGCGCTTTTTGTCCCGGCGTTCGCACTATCGGTCCGATCAAATTATGGTGTTTTAGGCATACCAAATCGCAGCATTACTCTCATCGCAAAATCCTAACATAAGTCACACTTTCCGGCCGCGCTTACTGGTATTATCAAAGAACGTGATCTGGCTGCGCTCTCTGTGTCGCCAGAACTCATTAGGTTACCGCCCTTGGAGACTACTATGTTGAAAAACATGCCGAAGCATGGCCAGGCATGGCCAGAATTGAAAACCGAAATGATCAATAGAGGGAGCGGAGACGCAAAATGGCGTGAAGGTAAAACCGCCGTCTATGTGTTTAATGCAGGTGAAGATGTCGCACGGGTGCAAAAAGAAGCCTACACCCTTTATATGTCCGAAAATGGCCTTGGACCTGCAGCATTTCCTTCTCTCAAACAAATGGAGGATGAGGTCATCGGTATGGGTCTGTCATTGCTCCATGCGCCAGAGACTGGTGTCGGCTCTATAACATCAGGTGGTACGGATTCGATCACGATGGCGATAAAGGCAGCGCGGGACTATCACCGCTCAAAACATCCTTCGCCCGCTATTCAAAAGCTGAACATTGTGGCGCCCTTCTCGGCACACCCGGCTTTCGACAAGGCGGCACAAATGATGGACTTGGAACTTCGGCGAATAGCCTGCGGACCCAATTTGCTAGCGGACCCCGCAGCGATGTCTGCAGCAATCGATGCAAACACCATGATGATTGTGGGCTCGGCTCCCTGCTTTCCCTACGGTTTGATCGACCCAATAGAAGCGCTTGGTCAAATTGCGGAACGGGAAAACAAATGGCTTCATGTTGACGCCTGTGTAGGCGGCTACATTGCCCCGTTTGTTCGCATGAACGGTGCTGATATCAAGCCCTTTGATTTTGAGGTAAATGGTGTTTCCTCGATGTCTGCAGACCTTCACAAGTACGGATATTGTGCCAAAGGTGCATCTTCTGTGTTGTTTCGCGCGGAGGACCTGATGGCCCATATGATCTTTGATTGCGATGGCTGGCCAGGCGGTCGAATGATCACACCAACATTGTCAGGCACACGTCCCGGCGGCGCCATATCAGCTGCTTGGGCGGTCATGAACTATCTCGGCATTGAAGGGTATAAATCCAAACAGAAGATGGTCACGGATGCACGCGAAACGATTGAAGAAGGTGTAAAAGCGCTAGGGTTTGAGATTCTGGGTACGCCACAGGTCGGCATTGTAGCGTTCAGTCACCCTACCGAAAATGTTTTTGCTGTTTACAAGCAAATGTACAAGCGAGGTTGGTTTACGAGTTTGACAACAGAGCCACGATCACTGCATTTAATGCTTTCGCCTTTTCACGCTGAAGTCACAGATATCTACTTGATGGATCTAAAAAACTCGTTGGAGCAGGTGATGTCTGGAGATACTGATGCAGTGACGGAGTCGCGCTATAGCTAACGACTAGTCATCGACAGAGCGTCGAAGTTTCTTTTTCTGGCCCTGTCGTGTTTTACGGTCCAGACGTTTGTTCACAGAACTGAAGGTTGGTCTGGTAACCCGCCGAGTCTTGTGTTGTACCTGCGCTTTTATAAGCAAATCATTTAATCGAGACAAGGCCTCTTGTTTGTTTTTCTCCTGACTCCTACTGTTTTGTGCCTTGATAATGATGACACCCGCATCCGATACACGGCGATCACGCAACTTTAGCAATCGCTCCTTCAAATCGGAGGGCAAACTGGACCTGTTGATATCAAACCGAAGGTGTATTGCTGTTGAGACTTTATTGACGTTTTGACCGCCCGGCCCACTGGCGCGAACTGCAGAAAATTCGATTTCGGCCTCTGGAATATCTGCTACACCTAGCGGCATGACAACTCAGGCTCTCGACATAAATTTAGCGTTAGTGGTATTTACCTTAACTGATTCGCCCTGCTCGATATATTCGGGCACCTGAATGACAAGCCCTGTAGACATTGTCGCGGGCTTGGTCCTCGCGCTGGCTGATGCACCCTTAATGCCAGGCGCTGTCTCGGTGATTACCATCACAACGGACTGGGGCAGATCGATGGCCGCTATGTCACCGTCAACCAGCAATGCAGTAATGCCTTCGAGACCGTCGATGAGATACTCCAACTGACCATCGAGTGTTTCCCTGTTCAACCCGTACTGACTGTAATCCTCATTGTTCATGAAAATGTACTGGTCTACATCGATGTAAGAGAATGAAACCTGGACTCGCTGGCAATCAGCGGGCCGAATCATATCATCGCCCTTGTATGACTCATCTCTTTTCTGACCGGAAATCAGATTGTTGAACCGCACTTTATACAGCGTCGAGGCACCTCGAGAAGAGGGACTTTTGGCTTCAAGGTGTTTAACAATATGCGGGGAACCGTCTATTTCGACAACTTCACCCTTTTTAAGATCACTGGCTTTCGGCATTGCGAGATCGCTATTCTGACAAAAAATGCATTGTACACCGCGAGGCGCCCCGCTGTGAGCTATACGACATTATTTATCCAACGATTAGCTTTGTCGACGCTCCGAAATAGCCTGAATTGAATATCACCAATCAGTTTCAGAATAGTCAGGTATATACGCAACAACTGATAGTCGGACCCGCGGGAAGTCACGATGGCAGCTTTGTAATCAGAGCCTCTGCGAACCATAAACTGCCGTAATACGGCAGGCAGTCGACGCACTTCGCTGATAGGTATACGCTTCAAGTCGATTTCGCTGCAGTCCCAAATACAATGCATGCCCTCGACAAAACGTTCGTCCTCAAATATCTTCGCGTAGCCCGCGCCGAGCTCATCAGCCGTAGGCGTACCGGTCAACCTCATCACAACCAGATTTTCGAATTGCTCAAAATCAAATTCAAGCGCCAATTCCACGTCCTTTTAAATTCTGGGCAGTTACAATTCGTTCGATAGCACGATATCGACTTGCTATGGTGTATAGTATTGCGACCGCGAATTTAGCCATTTAAACAGTTCGTGAGTCCAATAATTTCCGGCCTAAATTGTGTCCGGTTATTTACATTTACTAGCAAAGCATTAGTGCAAAACAATCGTCAAGGGAGAAATAAATGACAATTGGAGTCATCGCCAAACTAAAAATTCAAGAAGGAAAGAACGCTGAATTTGAATCAACTTTTCTGGAGCTTCAAGCTGTAGTTGCAAGCAGCGAACCAGGAAACAATTTCTATTCGTTACACCAGTCAAGAGAAGACAAAAACGTTTATATCGTACTGGAACAATACACAGATCAGGACGCCCTTGATGCACATGGCAAATCCGATCACTTCAGATCAATCGGTGGCAAACTCGGTCCGTTTATGGCCGGCGCACCCGAAATCGAATATGTCGATGGCGTGGGTTAACAATCGCTCTCAGGGCTCTCCCGAAAACCGCTTTGCACCATCGCTAGGCGTATATTAAGAGAGGGCCCTATATAGGAATGGCAAAGATTCATCCATTCGATAGTCAATGCTTGAGTGGTTATCCGGGAATTCAGCATAGCAGTGCTGAATGCCAAACTGCTCCAGCTTTCTGACAAACTGACGCGCTCCGAAAGCGAGTGCATACTGATCCTTGGTTCCACAATCAATATAAACCGCCTTAAGAGAACGCAGATTCCGTTGTGCTGTCTCAGACTCGATGATTTGGATCGGATCCCATTTTAGCCAAGCCTGCCAACGCTCCGGAACAATTTCACAGGTGTCCATTGTGAAGGGTAGCTGAATTCCATACGGACTTGCTGGGTCTGGATCATAGGTTGCCGCCATCGCCAGCACCATTAGGGCTTCAAAGTCAGCGCCTGAAATTTTCTGGTTCGAGGCCAATCCGGACATAAACGATTCAATGCTGCCACCGGCAGCATCGAGCGCCATAATGGTCTTCGCAAAATCATTGCGATAAACCAGATCAAACGCCATATCGCCGGAATGGCAGGCAACTGCACCCCAATGGCTTGCGTGGCACATGCCATGCACGATTGCGCCGTATCCACCACTGGATTTACCAAAAACACCCCGATGTTCGGCGCCAGGCTTAACGCGAAATTGCTTTTCTATCGTCGGGAGCATTTCATTTGTCAGATAGGCCGCCCAGTTGCCCATCGCCAGGGAATCGATGTACTGATTACCGCCCAACGATGTAAAACAGTCCGGCAATGCGATGATCACCTCACCCATATCCCCTGCATTTACAAGCCTTTCTACGCGTTGAGGAACGCTTTCACCAAAGCTTTTCCAACCCGCATGGGAAAGCCCGCTGCCCGTATAGCCTACAAGATCAACCAGTAACGGATATTCCTTCGTTGAGGTGTCGTAATTAGGTGGTAGATATACCGCAACTTCCCGATCAATGGGATCTCCTAATAGATTCCCCTCCAGTGTGGCGGAATGAATAATAATGGTTTCGACCCGACCATTAAGGGCATTGAAATTATGAGTAGGCATGAGAAATTCCTTCAGTCGAGCTATCGGTGGGTGACAACATCATGCGGGGATACGTCTAATAAGAAAAGCGCTAAATGGCATGCTTCTTTGCGTTATTCCGTGATAGATTGCCGAGCTCGAAATCCATAAACCGCTAGCGAGTAGCTATAAAAATAATGAGCGCATCCTCTTCAAGTCAGAAACTCGACTTTTTCACTAAGTTCTATTACGGATTTGGCGCCGTCGCAAATGGCGCGAAAAGCAACGGCTTTAACTACTTGCTGCTTTTTTTCTACAGTCAGATAGTCGGTCTGCGAGCAGACCTAGTTTCCATTGGCATTTTGATCGCATTGATATTCGATGCCGTATCTGATCCGTTAGTTGGATACATATCAGACAACACTCATTCAAAGTGGGGCCGACGACACCCCTTTATGTATATGGCGGGATTGCCCGTCGCGGTGGCGTATTACTTCCTTTGGTCGCCACCTGACTGGGATGAAACAGGATTATTCCTCTATTTTGTCTGTACGGCCGTCATCATACGCACCCTGATTACTTTCTATGAAATTCCATCTACAGCATTGGTAGCCGAACTCACGGACGACTACGATGAGCGCACGGAGATGATGAGCTATCGATACTTCTTCGGCTGGTGGGGCGGTTTGACTATGGCTGTGCTGAACTACCTTGTGTTTCTGCCAGAATCAAAAGGTGGCACGGAATACATAGCAGGATGGAGTAATTATGGTCTCACGGCATCAATCATTATCTTTATTTCTATTTACGCCAGCGCCATAGGTACTCATCGCCATATACCGAACTTGAAACAACCTCCGCCCATGGCGCCATTCAATTTAAAGAGAACAACATTAGAGATTAAAGAGACGCTAAACAATCGCTCATTTTTTGCACTGTTCATCTTTGCATTGTTGTATGCGGTAGCGGCAGGCGTCTCAACATCTCTGAGCATTTACTTTTCCAGGCACTTCTGGGAATTCACAACTTTCCAAATTGGTATTATGAACCTACCCTATTATCTCTCGGCACTCATTGCACTGTTCATTGCACCGCGCATATCGAAATGGCTTGGAAAGAAAAAAGGGGCAATGACGATTACCGGCTTGGCATTTGCACTCGCACCACTGCCCTATATTTTGCGCATGCTGGGTTGGTTTCCTGAAAACAACGCCGCCCCCTACATACTGATGATTGGAGACTTCTCTCTGGCCATTAACGTATTGTTTAACACCCTAATTGTGTTCAATACGATTGAGGTAACGCTTGTTATTACCTCTGCTGCTTTGATCGCAGCGATGATTGCGGACGTGGTAGAGGATAGTGAGGTAAAAACCGGCAGAAGATCTGAGGGGATATTTTTTGCGGCCAACAGCTTTTCACAAAAAGCAGTCAATGGCCTTGGTGTTGTCGTTGCGGGACAAATACTGGCCTACGTACAATTCCCGACCCAGGCAAAGCCCGGCGAGATTCCAGATGAGACGCTGTTCGATTTAGCGCTACTGTATGTGCCTGTTTTACTATTTTTCTATCTCATGGCACTCATGGTATTGAATGTCTACCAGATCAATAGAGACGACCATGAGCAGAATCTACGCGAACTCACCGAGCAAAAATAATAGTGGCATCATTCAGAGCCGGTTGAATTCCGATCGAAGAGACGCTCCCTTTCCTGCCTTTCGCTATGGCGACGCCCTAACGGCCTCAGTAGGTAGGGGGGTTATGCTTTCTGAGCTTCTCAGCGCCGTAAGTGAGCATCGCAGAAATAGCAGATGTAGCTGCTTCCGCGCTCATTAAGGCTGCCACCTTAATTCTATCCCACATTGTAATCTCTGCCATTTGGTCGATTCGATCATTAACTTTTCCAAGAACAGGATGACTATCACTCAAAGATTTTATACTCGGAAAGACTTTACCGAGATAAAAAAGTGCCACCGCAAGAAACAGCAAACCCGGAATGATGGGGATGATGATACCGGCCAGACCAATCATCAGCATCAGCACGGAGATCGCCAGATAGACCAGCTTTTTCCCTTGGCTATGGCTAGCACCCGCAGATTGCCGGTTATTCAGTCTATCAAATTCGCCTGTCTGCCTACGCCATTGTTTGTCACTACCAAATGTCTTTCGCATACTTCTTGCCTGTCATTATTTCAGTTTGGCTTGTCTATAAACTATCCTGTAAACGATTCCGTAAACGATTCCGTAAACGATTCCGTAAACGATTCCGTAAACTGTTCCATAGACTCTTCCATAAACTGATTTGCATGATCCATGCCAAACACAGCGCCACTGCCAAACTCCTGTTATATCATTGATTTAATTACATTTTTTGCGAAAGACGACTTAACCGCATTTAGACTAACAATGGTCAAATTCACCAACCTAAAGCAATTATCACAACTCTTCAGGCGAAAGCTGATCTGGCAGGCAAGATCAACTTGAGCGATGTCTGACTGAACAAAAATGTGTTCTACATCATGTTTATGCCGCGGGTAAACTTGCTAACATGCAACGTCTAGTCTCACCGAACTCTGATTCAACACCCGGACACCCCAACATGGCAGCCAATGCTTCTCACAAGCCATCGACCCAAATCTTAAAATTGGCATCGCAGATAGCGACGGCGGAAAAGAACATCTCGGTCCAGAGACTCAGCGAGCAACAAATTGCCGCCGCACTCAAAAGTCATTACACGCATAAGAAAAACGATCGTGGAAACATTCAAGCAGAAGCTCTGCAGGAATTACTGCTGAAATTGCACGCACTCTCAACTGATCAACACATTGAGCCAATTTCAACGCAAATTCGGAAATTTCATCCGGGCGTCCGCTTAGACCCAGACGATGCGACACTCATCAGCTATGTAGATGATTGCATTACTGAAATTTTTCGACAAACCGATCTAGATTTCAGAATTGAAGCGCTTATTCGTGATATAGCGCCGCTAGTTGTCATCGAGGCTATGAACAACGGCGCCAAGTCGATCATAGATGAACAGCCAATTTTGGCCCTAATGGATTTGCTTATCGAGCAAAGCATGGGCTGGAGTGAGGATCTCGGTATCCTTGGTTTTCAGTTTATGGAGAAGATCGAAACCAGTGTACGCGCTCTGGTCACCGGTCGAATAACACTGGATCAGTGTTTCGAGGAACTGACTGGATTTTACGAGAGGGAAAATCAAGTTTTCGAAAAAATGGAGCGAAAACTTTGCGAATCTACTCTGGAAAAAATCGCTGGTCAAAATGCGCGCTACTTTTCTGCTGCACTACTGAACGAAAAGATGGCCTACCGAGAACTGCCCTTATTTATCATCTTTCTGCTCCAGGGCTCCTGGTATGAATTTCTTCAACAAGTCTACAACCACAGGGGGCCTGATTCTAGATCGTGGAGGGCCGTCAAAAAGTTGACTGATCTGCTGATCTGGTCACTTCAAGGTACAACGGGCGACGCAGCGCGACAGAGGGAGGTCATTTCAAAGCTGCCCGGGCGCATCAAGGCATTCTGCAAAAAGATGCCTTTTGATACTGAACCACTTGAAGCCTGTTTAGCAGATATCAAAGCAGAATACGAAGCGATACTCGCAGGTGATCCTTCTGACCCCTGCGACTTCGAACTCTTGCCAACCGATGTAAATCATACAGATAACCAACGTGCCCTTAATGAAAAAACCAGACAAAGCATCAGCAAAATGCGCAGCGGACAGTGGTATTTATTTGACGACAAATCGGAACCTGAGGAAAAAATTGCCCGGATCAAGATCATCCTAAACCGCAGTGATGCGCAGCGTATACTTTTCACCAACCACAATCGACGTAAAGTGATGCATGTGACTTACACCAAAATGACGAACTACCTTGAGACAGGCACCATGCAACCGCTCACCCTTAAATCAAACTGCCGCAGCGTGATAGAGCGTTTTTTAAACACCGTTATTCAGAGCATTCATAGCCAGAAAGAAAAGGAAATCCAAACCGTTGCTCGCGACGAAAAGAAAAACCTGATTCGAGAATATTTGTCAAAACGCCAGAAAGCCATCGCACAACGATTAAAACAACAACAGGTACTTGCAAAGAAAAAACACAAACGCGCTCAGGTACTAAGAAAAAAAGCCGAACAGAAGTTTGAAGCAGCAACCCGCGCAGTAGACTCACTCAAAGTTGAAGCTTGGGTCAATTTACCCGTAATGGAAGGCACCCTGACCCCTTGTAAACTTGTAGCCATTATTCCGAGCAGCAACACCTATATCTTTACCAACCGTGCAGGCCTTAAGGTAGGAGAGTTTAGTCATAGGCAAATCACTCAAATGATCATCGCCGAAAATAGCGAAATACTGGATACCGGTGCGGAATTTGAAAGCGTACTCGCTTCTGTTATTACCCATCTACGAGAGGGCAAATCAAAAAGTTACGATGAGTTAAGTGGAAACACAGAAGGGACCTCCATTTAAGCCTATGCCTGCTTTTCCTCGTTTATCTGCTGCAGTCATTGCGTAATCCTTTGCAGAGGCACTGAACAGTGCAAACCTTTAGCACCCGTCAGAGTCCTTTTTGCTTCGCTATCCAGGTATCAACCTGAGATTCCAAGAGAGGTAGGGGCAGCGGACCATTGCCTAGGATGACATCATGGAAATCACGGTAGTCGAACTTATCTCCAAGCGCCGTCATTGCTCGTGACCGCAATTCTAATATTTTTAACATGCCAATTTTATAGGCGGTGGCTTGACCTGGAGCATTAAAATAGCGACGAACTTCCGATTTGACGGACGCGATAGGTCGCGGAGAATTTCGCAGTGCATAATCGATTGCCTGCGCTTCCGTCCACTGTTTTGCATGGATGCCAGTATCGACGACAAGTCGGATTGCACGCCATATTTCACCAGAAAGTCTGCCGAAATCAGAGTAGTCGTCTTTATAAAAACCCATATCTTTCCCCAAATATTCGGCATAAAGACCCCAACCTTCACTATAAGCAGTGTAACCATGATATCTACGGAAATGCGGGATATTCTCAAGTTCTTGCTGGATAGCAATCTGCATGTGATGCCCCGGTAAACCCTCGTGATATGCCAGATTTTCCAGTCTGTACTTAGCGGTTGCTCTCATATCAGAAAGATGGATATAGAATACGCCTGGTCTTTTGCCGTCGAGGGTGCCACGCATATAGTGCGCGGCAGCGCCGGGTTGTTCGCGAAACGGTTCCACACGTCGAACCTCCAACTTACCCTTCGGCAGGAGCCCGAAATATTCAGGTAGTTTCTGCTCGACATCTTCGAGAAAACCCTCTGCCATCGAAAGATATTTTTGTCGCCCTTCGTCGTTGTTCTGAAAATAGAACTGGTCATCTTCCCGCATAAAAGTAAAAAACTCATACAACGACCCATCGAAACCGACGTTCTTTTTAATGGTTTCCATCTCTGACTGAATTCTCGCAACTTCTGCCAGTCCCGTTTCATGAATATCTTTTGCGCTCAATGGCAGAGTTGTCATTTGGGTCAAACGATAGTCATAAAATAATTCTCCATTCGGCAAAGCCCAGACACCCTTCGCCTTACTGGAAACGTTATCTATATCAGAGGCTTGCCAACTGAGGATGGCATTGTAAGCGGGTTTGAAAGCCTCAAGTAGCGCGCGCTGCGCAGCGTCATAAAGCACCTGACTCTCTTGCGCATTAATTTTTCCGCCTTTCTCGAGCGTGGCTATTTTCGCCGTAATATCTGCCCAAATTGCGGAGTCACCCTCTTCACTCGTGAAGGGTTCTCCGGTGATCACCCGCTGTGACTGACTCATTGATATTTCGTAGTCAAAATAGGGCGCTCGGATACCCGCGGCCGCAGATTTTTTTGCTTGATCAAGGTACTGCGAGAGATAACGATAAGAATCATTAATCCGGGCTATATAGGCGAGCATGTCCTCTGGCGAATCCACCTTGTGATAATTAATCAGACTATTCGGCAAACTCGTATGAGGTCCCCTTCTGCCGAACACATATCGATGCCGCTGATATGGGAGCGAGGCTTCAGCGCGCGTTAATAAAAAAGCCCAGAGGTCCCAAGATAACTTTCCCTGATCATCCAATTGATCACGATTAAAAGTTGCACGCATGTGATCGACCGAACGACGACGCCAACTCAATACCTTTTCGCGTTGCGCATCAGATACATCATCGAGCATGCCATAGTCACTCTTGCTACCCTGTCTGGTTTTTGCCATTGGACTAAAGTCCAGATAGTCATCAAACTCTTTATCTAGCCAAGCATTTAACTGCTGTGTCTCAGATCCGAGTTTAACATCCGCAGCCGACTCAACTCCTGACGAACTTTCAATCCTCGTGCTGGGATCTTCTTCCGACGTACATCCTGCCAATAACAATGAAGTAAAAACAATAATAAGAAAGCGCATATAAAACTCTCCCTTAGCGTGACGCATCATTATTCTCTCAATCGGGTACCGGAATCGAGAAGATGCAAACAATAAAAGAACGTGATGAAGGTAAAGATGGTAATCATGCCAAGAGAAAACTCAACATTAACATCGGAAACCCCCAGCACCCCGTAGCGAAAACCGTTTACTACGTATACCAGAGGGTTCAGTCTAGAGAGATTCGCCCAAAACTCTGGCAGCAGATCCAGTGAATAGAACACGCCACCCAGATAAATAAGTGGCGTCAAAATAAAGGTTGGGACTATCGAAATATCGTCGAAATTACGCGCAAAAACCGCGTTGATAAAGCCAAAAAGAGAGAACAGCACAGCAGTCATCAACACTACAAGCATCGTAGCTCCCACGTGTTGGACATTCAGGTCAGCAAAAAAAAGTGACAGGCATGTCACAATGACAGCAATCAGCAGCCCTCTACTGACACTTCCTGTGACAAAACCGGCCAGTATGATCCAGTTAGGTACGGGTGAAACGAGTAACTCCTGGACACTGTTATTGTATTTCGCCCCAAAGAAGGATGAGACAATGTTGGAATAAGAATTGGTCACAACCGCCATCATGATGAGTCCAGGCACAACAAATTGCATATATGAGAACCCTCCCATCAGGCCAATTCTAGACCCTATCAGGGCACCAAAAATAACAAAATACAGCGTCATCGTTATTGCCGGCGGCAACAATGTCTGAGGCCAAATTCTCATATAACGACGAACTTCCTTGCGCAAAATCGTCTGAAAGGCGACCCACATTTCGTAACGACTCATGACAATAAACTCACAAACATCTCTTCCAATCTGTTGGTCTTATTTCGCATGCTACTAATTTCTATTCCCTGTTCTGATAAAGCTTCGAATACCCCGTTCAGATTCCTCTCCTTGTCCACCTCAACCTCCAGTGTGCGGTCATCCACTCTCTGAAAACCATATGCACCCAGCGACATTTTTTCTGGCAGGTTTGCTCGAGCATCAAGCACAAACGTTTCGGTATGAAGCTGCCTCAATAAATCTTTCATACTGCTGTGATGTACGATGGCCCCTTGGTCGATAATGGCGATGTTTCGACAAAGCATTTCTGCTTCTTCCAAATAGTGGGTTGTTAGAATGATCGTCGTATCGTTTTCATTAAGATCTCGTAAAAAACTCCACATTTCCCGTCTCATTTCGATATCAACGCCTGCCGTGGGTTCGTCCAATACAAGCAGCTCAGGTTCGTGAACCAGAGCCCTAGCGATCATCAACCTGCGCTTCATTCCGCCGGATAGCTCCCTCCCGATATCATTTCGTTTATCCCACAAACCTAATTTTTTGAGATACTTATCTGCCCTCTCTTCTGCTATCGCTCGGGGTAAACCATAATAACCACCCTGAGTAACCACGATGTTTCTAACCTTTTCAAAAACATTAAAATTGAATTCTTGAGGTACGATGCCGATTAACCTTTTTGCCTCGGAAAAATTCTCATCAATATCAATTCCACAAACCTCAATCGTTCCTCCGCTCTTGTTTATTAATGAGAACAGAATACCGATGGTTGTAGATTTTCCAGCGCCGTTAGGGCCTAACAAGGCAAAAAAGTCGCCTCTCTCAACACTCAGATCAATGCCCTTAAGCGCGCGAACATCGTTGCTATAGGTTTTGCTTAGATTTTTAATTTCAAGGGCTGTTTTTGGTGAGTTCATTGTCTTTACTACAAAGTGTGTCTAATCAGGAAAGCATTAGTATATCTGTATAAGTGGGGGAATACTTATCATCCATTCTCGTCACGACTGAACGATGAAAACGGGTGTAGTCGGTCAAACAGCTGTTGATCCGGACACCTAGGAACATGGTGAATCGAAGCGCGCTGACTGCACAAAACCATCTCAAACATCTTGACTAATGACGCACAATGGAAGTTGACTATTTTTCCTGACACACGAACACACAGAAATGTTCAGTACGTATCTGTGTCTGGTGTAATACTTTAAGGCCACCCTTGTCCAACAACCAAATCCAGTCTTCGATAGTGTATTTATTGTGCGCGACAGAAAGTCTCATCATGGCTTTTTCCATCACCTGTGCTTTTTCTGGCGGCACATTTTCCATCATCATATCCAGATATTTGGACAACGGTAGTCTAATCCAGTCCTGCAACAGAAAGACTCCACCAGGCGCGAGTAAGCGACGAATTTCGGCACACATTGCCAGCGGCTCATCAAGCACATGCAACACAGCTGTCATCGTTAGCAAATCGACGCTATTGTCCTCAAGTGGCACCGGGGTGGTAGTGATATCCAACACGTCAAACTCGGGCTGACTTCCGGCATACTCGACCTCGGACTTGGCATATTCCACCATAGCGGGCGTCAGATCGTAGCCGTACAATTCAGCACCGCTAAAACGATTACCAAGATCACGAACGAACAAACCTGGCCCACACCCTAGGTCAACGATGCGAGGATTTTCAGTCAGTTGCGGTCGAACCTGCTCTTCAACGTATAGCCAGAAAGCCTCATCAAACCGATTATCGTGACTTCGTACCATTCGCAACACAAAATCCTGGTCACTGACCCCCGCAATTTCCTGATGGCTTGCCATAAACTTCTCCTAATTGATTACCCCAGAACACCTTTGCTTCTGAGGGCTAATAATTCATCCACGGACATCGCAAGTTTATCTACCAACACTTCATCAGTGTGTTGACCTAGGGATGGTGGTTCCAATTCATAGTTTAAGTTTGATTTAGAGAAGCGCATGGGGTTTGCAACAAGTGGCATGTCTGCTATCGAGATTTGCATTTCTCTTGCTTTCGTTTGCGGATCATCGAACACCTTATCAATCGTATTGATTGGACCGCATGGGACGCCTGCTTCTTCAAAAATTTCAAGCCAGTGTGACATAGTGCGCGTCTGCACTTCCCGTTGAATATCCGCTGCCAGCTCAGCCCTATTCTCAATTCGGTCAGCGTTTGTCAGGTATTTTAAGTTAGCCGCGATATCCAAGCGATTAATTGTCCCGCAGAGCGCATTGAACTGCTTGTCATTTCCAACAGCGACAATGATGTAACCATCGCTTGCTGCGAAAGTTTGGTAAGGAACGACATTAGGATGAGCATTACCCATTCTGCCGGGCGCATTGCCAGAAACTAGATAGTTTGAGGCTTGATTTGCAAGACTTGCTGTCAACACGTCCATGAGAGCCATATCTATGTACTGACCTTCTCCACTTTCGTTCCGCTCTGCTATGGCAGCCAGTATCGCAATGGTACTGTATAGGCCGGTCATCAAGTCAGCGACAGCGACTCCTACTTTTTGCGGCCCGTCAGTTGATTTTTCGTCGGGTTCACCCGTAATACTCATCAAACCCGCAATACCCTGAATCATGAAATCGTAACCGGGTCGCTGCTTATAGGGACCGGTCTGGCCGAACCCAGTAATTGAACAGTAGATGAGACGAGCGTTGGTTTTACTCAAAGATTGGTAATCCAATCCCTTTTTCTCCATGTCACCCACTTTGAAATTTTCAATGACAATGTCTGATTCGTCAGCCAACTGCTTAACGATAGCCAACCCTTCTGAACTTGCTAGATCAATGCAAACAGACTTTTTCCCTCGATTTGCCGACATAAAATACGCCGAAAGAGCGTCTCCTTCTGGCACGTCAAACCAGGGAGGTCCCCACGCTCGAGTATCGTCACCGACGCCAGGTCTTTCGATCTTGATAACTTCTGCACCCAAATCCGCTAACGTCTGGCTCGCCCAGGGACCCGCAAGCACCCTGCTCAAATCAAGCACTTTAATGTCTTTCAAAGGAAACTCAGCCACGGGAAAATATTCCAGAAAGACGACCCAGAGAGCGTCGTCGTTAATATCAAACGCTATCCTAGTGCAGTGTACTGTGCCAGATCAACCACAGAATCACTTCCCGACTGATTCACGGAAAGTGCCAAGGGGATATTCAATCTATGGCCAAATTCTGTAGACTTAAACCCGCCAAGCAGCGTATCTGCGAGTGCGTCACTGAAATAAGAAGAAGGTATCTACATGACAATCCACACTCCTGGATCCAACGAATGGCTGAAAAGCGTAACCGAACGCACTATCGACCCCGATCGCCCTATCATCGACCCTCATCATCATCTGTGGCGCCGCTCCAATGGCAACGATTATTTGCTCGAAAACCTGTGGCAAGATACGGGCAGTGGTCATAATATTCAAAAGACTGTTTTTGTTGAATGTCATGCTGAGTACCGAACAGAAGGTTCAGAAGCGTTCAAGGTGCTGGGTGAGACAGCGTTTGTCACTGAACAGGCAAAACTCAGCGAAACGGGTCCGGGTTCGGACTCAAATGCGACCATCAGCGGAATTGTTGGGCACGCAGACCTCACCCTTGGTGATCAGGTTCAGGAAATTCTTTACCAGCATATTGAATTGGCAGAAGGCAGGTTTAGAGGTATCCGCCATGCGGGTGCACATGCTGAACGTCCTGAGGCTCTGACGATCATAGGCAGAGCACCAAAATCACTGTACCTCAATCCAGATTTTCAACAAGGCGTCAGGAAATTGGGCGAGCTAGGATTAACTTTTGATACCTGGCACTATCACTACCAAAATCAAGAATTTAATACCCTTGCACAAAACACTGAAGGCACACAGCTGATACTTGATCACTTTGGCTCCCCGCTTGGCGTCGGCCCCTACGCTAACCAAAGAGATGAGATTTTTATCCAATGGAAGAAGGACATCACTGAGATCGCGCGCAACCCGAATGTGGTCGCAAAAATTGGCGGGCTTGCTATGCCAGATAATGGTTTTGGTTGGCATGAGCGTGCAACGCCTCCAACCTCGGACGAATTCGTCGCGGCTCAACGCGATTATTACCTGCACACGATAGATTGTTTTGGTCCGGAGCGGTGCATGTTTGAAAGCAACTTTCCCGTGGATCGCTTTTCTATCTCTTACCATGTCCTTTACAACGGTTTGAAAAAGATCGTGGCAGACTTTAGTGAGGCAGATAAACATGCCATGTTTTATGGCACAGCGGCGCGCATCTACAAACTCTAAGTTGCATACTACCGCGCGTCGTAGCCACCAAACGCATGTTTGAGCGCCTGGCCAAATGAAGCGAGCTTGACGCTAGCATGGTGTTCGTTTTGCTTAACTTCGAATTTGAAATTTAGCCCTTCATATTCCCGTCCTTTCAGTAGCTCGCTGAAGGCAATAGATTCACGGGTAAAATTACCCAATTGGTCGTTGCTTCCAACCGACATATAAAGTCTGGTAGGAAGCGCTTGACCGGCAGGATCAAGCCCATGAACGGGATCAGCGCCGTAGAACAGCGACTCTTTTACAAACGCCCAACGATGAAAATATCCAACCGCTGGCGCTATGGCGATATGTCCCTGAAACATCCCTGGATTCTCGAACATAAGGTACAGACTAAATAGACCTCCCCATGAAGTGCCGGCGAAAACGCGATAGTCTGCGATCCGGTAACTGTCTTCGACAAAAGGTATCACCCTAGATTTAATAAATGACATAAACGCTGCGGCATCTCCCGTATTCGCGTCTGCGTTATCTCGCACGGGGCTGTAATCAATTTGCCTAAGAATATTGACGATATCACCCTCCTCTACTTGACCCTGTGTCGAGTAACCGATCCCCACCACAATATACTCGGGTACAATGCCGTCAAAAACCAACCCACTTCTTGCGCCTGCAACCACCGGAAAATCCCAATAGGGGTCAAGCAGATAGATCACTGGGTAATGCTTATGTCGATTGCCAGGATCTTCGTAACCTGTCGGGAGCTGCACGTACAGCATGTAGTCCTGATTCCTCGTATCAGATGTTTGCATAACATGCATCTGGGTATCAGCCATCTCATAACTGGCAGCGAGTGTTACTTCGTGGCAACAAACTACGAGCATGGCGTGTAGAAACACTTTGATGGAAAAATACCGTTGTCGCATTGATTGAGTTCTCAGCTAAAAATTAATATCGTTAGATCCACTGCCTTCGGTTAGCGATCGTGAGTAAGCCTGCGCCGACGAGAAAAGTGCCCAGATATACAGCACAAATCGTCAGCAAATCAAAGGTTGGTAAAATAGGTGCCATGATTGTTAAGACATGAAATCCCAGAAAAATAATCGCTATATTAAAGAACGCCAGCTCTTTGGCGATGGGTGTTGAGAAATCAGGATCGAGTATACGCAACAATAACAAACCACTACCTGTCGAGCCGGTACAACACCCAAAAATCGTCACTGCTCGTTCAACGCTAAATGAACCTAACAAGCGACCAAAGCCAAAACACAAGAGCGCAGTAACCAATGATACTGCCAGACAAGTCAATAGAATTGGCACAATGTACGTAGCCAGTAGCGCAAACTGAATACTCATGATTGTACCTACCACCATCAGGTCAACCGACGACCCCGTGATACGTTTTTGCGTGTCATTGTCTATGATATGTCCTAGCCCGAATCTATCTAGAGCACTTCGCAAAACCATGCATACCATCAAACCATGGAAAAAGAAAAGGTTGTGACTGAAGAACAAACCTAAATGCACGTCTCCAATTTGCACATCGTTCGTGTATCCTTGAGCGAATCTTAGATATGTATCAGTGAGCAAATAAGCAACGCCTAGAATCGCCAGATGAAATGCAAAGGAATCGACGTTAGCGGCGTGAGTGACCTGCTTGCCTGCCGAAGGTTCGCGTCCCTGAAGCGAAAGACCAGACAAAAATTCTTCGTCAATAACTGCAGACTTGTTTTGATTCATACCTCGACTGATGGCGATTCTGGCAATGGGCACGCCAATCAGAAAAGCCGCCACAAAACCAGCAGAGGCATAAATAAGTCCAAAATCTACCGCGTGTTTTATACCCAGCTCGCCTTCCCAAATAGAACCCAGGGCAAGGGCTTGCCCTGGCCCCTGAGTAAACCCGTGAGTCGCAATAGCACCCAAGAAGTAAGATAACTCACTGCCGGTTAGATAGTCGTAAAGAATGATGATCCCAATACCAGTCACGCCCTGCAAAACCAGACTCATCACCCAGATGAACGAAAGCCAACTACCACCGCGTACTATCGATGTGGCAGGCGTTCCTCGATCAGCCGGTTCTTTCCCCGTTAATACAAGAGACATAAAGCTCAAGGTAAAAAAGTGAAACGCAAAAGCTGTGAAGTCGCTACTCTCAAAGCCAAACGACAGATCAGTGTTTATCAGCACAAAACCTGTGATTCCGGCAATAAGACTGGATGGGACCAACGCAAGCTGAAGCAGTCGTATTCGTGCACGAAGCCCTACGCCAAGCAGGATCAGACTCACCATAAACGCAAAAGAGATAACACCGGGGAATGTCGTGCCCATGTAGACTGCCTGAGATTATTGTTGTGTGGAGAAGATAACACACCCGGATGGCTAATCGCGCCTCAACATTGCGGTGTTCTTGGCCGAAACAGGGTCAAACATAATCTAGATTTGTTTTGCTTGTTACAGGAGGACCACACGCTAACGTTCGATACCAAATCGCAGTAAACTTATACCGCATAGAATAGGAAGCAAAACACAATGAACAATCAAAACGACCCGCAAACGATACTACCCGGAAAACTGGGCAACCCTAATCTTTCTATCGAAACTGATCCTAGAACCGACCCACGAATAGCTGCTGCCTTTAAAATGGCTGCGGCGATACCCTCACCGGAGGCGCCAGATGCGACGCGCGCTTCGATAAAAACGGCGATCGAATATACAAAAACATTTGAGGATACTGCCGCCATAAGGCATTCGATAATGGAAGACGCCATGCCAAACTATGACAATGTCATCAATACAATCGAAACGATCAAAGGCGTGGATGGCAACGACATTACCCTGTATGTGCACACACCAACCGATACAACTAAACCGGGTCCCTGCATTGTTCACACACATGGTGGTGGTATGGTACTGATGACAGCGGCAGATCCGGGGTTTGTTCGCTGGCGAAACGACCTCGCTAGCGCAGGACTCCGCGTTATCGGTGTGGAGTTTAGAAACGGCGGAGGAAAACTGGGTAACCATCCATTTCCAGCAGGGTTGAATGACTGTGCCACAGCAGTTAACTGGGTCGATGAAAATAGAGAACGTTTGGGTATATCTTCCATCGTTATTTCCGGTGAATCCGGCGGCGGGAATCTGGCGATAGCGACGACCCTCAAGGCAAAAAAAGAGGGTTGGCTGGCGCAGATCAATGGGGTTTATGCCTGCTGCCCCTATATTTCAGGCGCCTACTTTAATCCACCCCCTGCTCTGGCCTCGCTCATTGAGAATGACGGATATGGCATTGACTGTAACCAGATGGCTTTACTGGTTCGTGTGTATGATCCTGAAGGTGAACACCCTACCAATCCGCTGGCGTGGCCATACCACTGCCCGATCGAAGAACTTCAGGGACTGCCGCCGCACGTCATTTCTGTCAATGAACTCGATCCTCTCAGAGACGAGGGACTCGCATTCTATCGAAAGCTGATAGCTGCAGGGGTCCCCGCCATCGCCCGCACTGTTCACGGTACCTCGCACGCCGGTGACCTTTCTTTTCCAGATATTACGCCTGATCTCTATCACGAGACACTGGGATCACTCTGTCGATTTGCAAATTCTCTCAATAATTCATAACAAGCGTGGCCTAAATCTAATGTAGACAACGACTACATTGTTCTTCTAGAATGCCTAGGTCATTGTGATTTGAGGTATCTCTGTGCTTAAAAATACAATCCAGACAGCGCTTCGCTGGCTTTTCTCACCGCTTGTATTTTCGATCGCGTTCTTAGCGCCATTGACAACGCAAACACTGATAGCGCTTGAGCTCATGGTGCCAGGCACGCCCGCAATAATCGCAGGATTAATCGCCGGTGGTGCGTTCGGACTCATGGCGCACTTTAGGGGGAGCTGGATATGGATCAAGTAGCCGATACGATTGACTGGGATGTGCTGAGCGATGATGAACTTGATGCAATGGAGCGGAAAATTGCCGCAAAATACATGCAAAAATTCCCAATTGGTATTATTGCCTGGGGATTTACGAATACTTTAGTTTGGCTTGCGCTCTGGCCGCTTGTGCTGATGGATATTCTGCCGTTATGGATAGCTTTTCCTATTGCAGTGCTGAACGTCACGCTAGCCTATCTGCCCTCACATGATGCGCAACACAGTATCATCGCTCGGAGGGGGCAGCCGTTACGTTGGTTGAATGAACTGCTAGGGCATGTCTCGCTCATCCCGTTTGCAACACCTTTCCGTTATTTACGCCACACACATATGGAACATCATAACCACGCAAATGATCCAGACCTTGACCCTGACTATGATGTGCACGCAAGCGACCGGTTGAATTTTTTTAGAAAACACCTGACAAAAATGCAACCCGGACATACAGGCGAGGAGGATCGGTACAGTGAGGCACTTGTTCGCACTGGCAGATCAAATCTGATGATCGAAGCCGTCGTAGTGAGAACCTTATATATGTTGGTCTTATACGGTCTGGCATTGACCGGCTATGCAATTGAGGCTGCATTGCTATGGTGGATACCCATGCATATTGCGCAAGTCTATATCCCGTATTATTTGAGCTGGAAACCACATCATCCGGGCAGCGCTACAGGGAGATACAAAGATACTGAGGCTTTTAGAAGCCATCTAGGAAATGTCGGCTCTTCCGGTATGCAGTACCACGTGATACATCATTTGTACCCACGCATACCGCTAATGGATACCCCGGCCGCATATCGTGAGCTAAGACCTATCCTAGAACGCAAAGGTTGCAACCTTCGAGGGTTGTAACGCAATAAATGGAACGTGGACTAAGCCAACACCGTCTCAGCTAACTTGACCCAGTATTTGACGCCCTCGACCAAAATTTCGTCATTAAAGTCATATTGGGGATTGTGAAGCGCGCAACCACTGCCCTCCTCTCCGCCGTTACCGATCAAGCCGTAACAGCCCGGTCGAACCTCCAACATATTGGCGAAGTCTTCAGAAATAGTAAATCGATCACAATTTCCATTTACCTTGCCCGCACCAAACACCTGCTCGGCAACCTGTATAGCAACAGAAGTTTGTTCCGGATGATTGACTGTTGCGGGGAAGACTGTTTCAAAATCAAACGTGTATTCTGCACCGGCGGATGCACACAATCCGGCAACGACTCGCGCCATTGAATCCTTCAAATGCTGGAGCGTTTCATCTGAGAAACAGCGACAATCACCCTTCAGAGAAATTTTTGAGGGTAATACATTTACGGTGCCATCGGTTAGAAACTCTGTCACTGAAACGACGGCTGGTTTTGACAACACGTTCAAGTTTCTGGATACGATAGATTGCAATGCGACAACAATTTGTGATGCCAAAAGCATGATGTCTACCGTCATGTAGGGCATCGCAGCATGACCGCCTTTGCCTATAAGTTGGATATGGAAGCTGCTTTCACTCGCCATAATAGACCCTGGACGAATAGCGAATGTACCCGCGGGTAACCCGGGCAAGTTATGCAGACCATATACGGCATCAATATTATAGTCGTTGAACAGGCCGTCTTTGATCATCGCCCTGGCGCCTTTACCGTGTTCCTCTGCCGGCTGAAAAATAAAGTACACCGTCCCGGAAAACGCTACTCTGTCGGCCAGATATTCTGCCGCCCCTAACAACATGGCAGAGTGGCCATCATGCCCACAGGCGTGCATCATTCCATCATACTGCGACCGGTAGGCAAACTCGTTTTGCTCCTGAATCTTCAGCGCATCCATATCCGCGCGCAGTCCAATGCTATTTAAGCCGCCTCCTTTTTGCAGAATGCCAAGCACGCCCGTCTTACCAATACCCCTAACAACTTTGACACCGAAACTTTCAAGCTTGTCCGCAATAAAATTTGATGTGAAGACCTCATCAAAACCGAATTCAGGAGAACGGTGCAGAAGATGACGCCACTCAACAAGTCGAGATTGAAATCCCGAGTCAAATTCAAGCGAAGATGCGACATGCTTGATAGTCATAGATTAGCTAATGAAAACACTTTGCCGGGGTTGAGCAGGTTTTTAGGATCAAGTGCGCATTTTATCGAGCGCATCAGGTTCAATTCCGTATGACTGCGATTAATATTCAGCCATGCCATTTTTTCCAGACCAATACCATGCTCTGCCGATACCGAACCACCGTAATTTTTCAGCGAACCATACACAATCTTGTTCACCTCCTCATGCTCGTTAGGTTTGGCATAAGCTTGATCACTTGAAGGACGCACGAATATATGGAGGTTGCCGTCAGCGATATGACCGAACACCACACTTTCAACATTGCCGATTTCGGCTTTCAGTCTTTGCTCAAGCTCATCTGTGTACTCGAGCATATGTTTTAGCGGCAGGCTAACATCATAAAGATACGAGGGAAGCAATGGATCAAATTCTTCTCTTACGATCCATAACTCAGCCCTTTCTCGATCAGATGTTGGAATGATGGCATCACAAATCTTCCCCTGCTCGAAAGCTATCTCCAACAACTTCTCAAAACGAAATCGATCAGAGGAATTATCAAAACCCTCTGCTTCGACCAGAATGTAAAAAGGATAGTCTCTGCTCATCGGCGGCTTGTGATCGCCGTCTCCAGTGACGCCGCAATAGTATTTCTGCCACATAACCTCAAAGGCGCTCAGTGTACCTGCGAGTCCCTTGCGGAACTGATTTAACAAATCGATCACATGCTCAAACGAGTCAACAGCGATCATCGCAGTCTGCCGACTGGTAGGAAGGGGGAACAATCGAACCATGACCTTCGTGATAACGCCTAGCGTCCCCTCGCTGCCAACGAAGAGTTGCTTTAAATCATAGCCAGTATTATTTTTTAACATGGGATACATAGACGACATTATCGTCCCGTCCATCAATACGACTTCAAGCCCCACCACTAGATTTCTCACCATGCCATATCGGAGTACGTTAATGCCTCCAGCATTCGTCGCTACATTCCCCCCGATAGTGCAACTGCCCCGAGCACCTAAATCCAGCGGAAAAAGCAAATTTTTAGTTGCCAACTCCTCTTGAAGCCGCTGCAAAACAACCCCGGCTTGCACTGTGGCTACGCCTTCTTGGCTGTCGATTGCCTCAATTTCAGTCAGACGTTCCAGCGACAAAATGACATCATCACTCGCTGATTTTGCACCGGCGACCACGCCGGTTAAGCCGCCTTGTATCACAACACTCTGATTCAGACTGAAGCAGTGAGCAAGAATACGACTCACTTCTTCTGTGGATGCAGGCTTGACCAAAACCTGCGCCTGCGTGGGTGCGGAATCCCAATACGATGTCGCACGCTCTTTGAGCATTTCACCACTGAGGACAGCTTTGTCACCAACAATAAGCGCGAGTTGTTCAACCAGATTGCTCACATATACTCCCGTAAAAACATAAAAAACGGCCCGAATGGAGGCGGTCAAAAGGTAACCACGATGCTACCGACAATGGTCTGGTACAGCAATCCTGATCGTACGCGCTCCAAACCCTGAAAAAAACTTGAACGAAATATTTTTGCTGAACTTGAATCTGCTCTTATTCGAAATCCAAAAGTGCTACCAGTTTTTCAGGTCTCAATGCATCCCCGTGATGCAGCGCCCCGTTGATACCTAGCACAGGCACGGTCCGGATACTATTTTGGTCCATTAATTCCGCTGCGGCTTCATCGACCATCAAGTCTTTAACCTCAAAGCTCAGTCCTTCGGTAGTCAGGATCCGTTTCAACACGTCACAGGGCGCACAAAGGGGCGTTGAGTATATAATCAGCTCTGGTTGTCCCATTTATCGCTCTTCTTTCTTTTGGTTTCGATAACGCTGTTTCGCGGCCATCCAATTATCATATGCCTCACCCTCAAGAAATGGCTGTTCAGATGTAAATATTGTCTCTTTCCATGCTTCACCTTCAGGCCAAACATAAGGTGCGACAGTGGTGTCGCCTGATTGCTCGGCTGTTTCTAACAGACCAAGGGCAGACTCCAGTATGTCCGACTGCATGTTGATATCAAATGGAACACCACAAGGGTTACCAAGGGGAAAATCAACAAACAACAGTCTGGGTACTCCACAATTCTGCACAATATCTTTCGCAGTCGCGATCATGACGGTTGGAATTCCGTTAGCTTCAAGATGGCGGGCAACCAGACTCACGGTCTGGTGGCAAACGGGTCACACAGGGGTAAGCACCGCTATGTCCACTTCGTCCTCTCGGCACCTGCGCAGCACCTCAGGCGCATCAACTTCCAGCGTACGTTTCTGACTATAGGCGGTATAAACACCGTGGCACCGAGGCGCAAGGCTTTGCAGCCTACCAAGCGCAACCAGCTCCTTTAATCTGGATATTGGAAAGTAGGAATTGACATCATCTAGATGTGTTGCATGCTGGTCATAGTGCTCCTGACGACTAAACAATAGTTCTTCAGGTGTCTCCGTGGGAATGACATAGGCACTGCCTACCAGATCTTCATGACGCTTATCACGACCTTCTCCGTCAGGGTTGCGTATCGCTACGTCACTGGTAGAAATCAAGGTCGCTCGGCATTCGGAAAGCGGTTTGGCTAATCTGGAAAAGGGGATCTGGTCAAAATGCGCCCATTGATAAGGTTTAGCATAACCCTGAGACAGGTAATAATCGCGGGTCCGGTCAATATACTTTACTGGTTCAGCCATGACAAAAGCCTCTTTTGATCTTAGTGTGAGTGCTTTCTAAAGACTACTCTCGACGCAGCTGCGTCGCAACATGCCGTCACTCAACTTTTTTGGGCTTGGTTTTATTCAGACTCATCACATCATACCGGGGGTGTTCAATTTACACTGCGCTAAGGAAAGTGGTTAACACGCAGGCGCTGCACCCAACCGAAACCATTCCCATTTGCCTAGAAAAATAGCGAGCACTCAAATTAACTCAGCACTATCGGTCAAAGGCTATTACCAAGCATAGGCTTCAGGCGCTTCACCGCAGGGTGGAAATATTTCATCGAGCTGTTTTAAGGTCGATACATCAAGTCTGATCTGCGGCACATGCAAGACTGATTTTAATTGATCAACATTCGCGGGCCCGACAATCGTGGCCGAAACGCAGGGTTGATGTAACAACCACGACAGTGCGATTGCACTCGGGGACTCGCCTAACTTCTGACATAACACTCGGTATTGTCTCAGTTGCTCTGATCGTTGGGTCATTGCTTTAATCATATCAACCGAATTGCGCCGGCCCACACCCTTTGCCTCTTGCTTTTCATCGCTATTGGCTAACAACCCACCGGCTAGCGGGCTCCAGGGAATCAGCCCGAGGCCATATTCCCGACATGCGGGCATCACCTCAAGTTCAACTCTACGTTCAATCAAATTAAACAGGCTTTGTTCAGATACCAAACCGAGCTGATGTCGAGCATTCGCCTTTTCATTCGCTCGTGCAATGGCCCATCCGGGAAAATTGCTAGAGCCAACATAGGTAATCTTACCCTGGGTCACTAGGCGCTCCATTGCCTGCCAGATTTCTTCAATTGGCGCGCTACGGTCTATGTGATGCATCTGATAAAGATCGATATGATCAACGCCCAGGCGCTTCAAACTGGCATCACAGGCCATCTGAATATGACGTGCTGACAACCCGCGGTCATTCACCCTGCCGGACATCGGCTCATGAACTTTCGTTGCAAGTACCACCTGGTCTCGGCGAGATTTATCTTCTGCAAACCAGCGACCTAATATTTTTTCAGTCGCGCCTACGCCAAGCTCACCACCATACTGGTTCGCTGTATCAATAAAGTTAATACCTGCGCCAACTGCCTCGTTGAGTATTTCAAACGATTCACTGGCTGGTGTGCGGGGACCAAAATTCATCGTGCCCAGACATAGTTCACTCACCTGCAGGGCAGATCTACCTAATTGTCGGTATTCCATCATTTTTTTCCGTTTCAGGGGGCTTTAAGCGTTGCGCCGGTGATGAGTGTTTCACTTGAATCTACAACAGAAAGTCGGGTCAGTCGTTGGGCGTTGGCAGAGAGCTTCTTGTAGTCCCGATAGGTAATACCGGGCACCACGGGCTCGCGAAACCAGGGAGCATAAAATTCAAGATTAGGTATCGATCTAGTTTTGTCCGAAACGTTCGGCGTACCGCCGTGCCAGGCACGAACATCTCTAATCATGATCGCACCCGCGGGCACAGGGCAAACCGTACTCAACTTCATCCACTCAGGTTCATCCCGAAGGCCAGGAATTTCAATTCTGGATTTCTGCGTGCCAGGAATTTGCCGAGTGGCCCCATTGAGACGGGTCACTTCCTGAGGCAAAAAATTTACGCAAACATAAGGGCTGGGAAGATCCCTGATCGATACATCACCGGTGGGATCATGAAAAGCACTGAACGGCGTTTTGTCTTTTGCAACCCAATCGTGCACATCCGAATGAAGTCGCTGGTAGTCCACCGCGCCGGGCAAACAAAAGTCACCACTTGCGGCTCGCAGAACGTAATCTTCTGAACCGAATATTGCGTTAAGGAGGTTAAGCACTTCGGGAATATCCAGCAACATTTGCCATTCAGGACGATGGAGTTGACTACGGGTCAGGCTCGAGCCGCCAAAGGAGTATCTGTGGGAACCCCGATTACCCTGGTTGCCCTTATCCAGCGCAACAATTTCGCTAACCACTTCTTCGCAACCAGCAGCCAAACAATCAACCTGCTCTTCGTTTAAGATGCCTTCCACCGCAACAAAACCGTCGCGTCGAAAGAGGCGTACTGCTCGCTCGATATTATCGGGCGCGACAAGTTCTAGCCCCTTAATACCGTTGTTTTCATCAAGATAACGTCGAAGCGCAACAATCTCGGGGTCATCATAGGCTGCATCAGCCCAACCAATTTCAGTTTCGATTTTTGTCATTTCGCGCTCGCGCCTTCATCAGTGTTTTCAATATTCCATCTCGATACAAAATTTTGTTAGGCTCTTTGCGCAAGCGTTCACTGATTAACTGCTGCAAGCCATCTGTGTATCGATCGGATAACAGGTACGAATAGCATGTCATCCTTGATGCCGGGCGACATATTACCACAACAGGAGAAAACCCAACATGCAATACAGACCACTTGGCCGTACAGGGATTCAGGTCAGTCAACTCTGCCTTGGTACGATGATGTTTGGAGGGAAAAGTAACGAAACAGACTCTTTTCGAATGATCGATCACGCGATTGATCGCGGCGTAAACTTCATTGACACAGCGGATGTCTATGCAGGCAACGAAAGTGAACGTATCGTCGGCAAGGCGCTGGCAAACGAAAACAGGCGAGAAAACGTCATCCTCGCAACGAAGTTTAACTTCGCTAACCCTGCAGACAGAAACGCAAAGGGCCTCAGTCGCAGACACGTCATCAATGCCTGTGACGCTTCGCTGAAAAGACTGAAAACAGAGTGGATCGACCTCTACCAAATGCATCGATGCAGCTCGGCTGTTCCCATCGATGAAACACTACGAGCACTCGATGATCTGGTTAAAGCTGGCAAGATAAGATACATCGGCGGCAGCATGTTTCCAGCCTGGCGAATCGTTGAATCTCTTTGGGTCGCAAAAGAGCTGGGGCTAAATCGTTTGATTTGCGAACAGCCAGCCTACCACTTGCTAGATAGAACTGCGGAACGGGAAGTCATTCCTGCGGCACAATCATTTGGGCTCGCAGTCATACCCTGGGGGCCCCTCTGCGGTGGATTGCTGTCAGGCAAATACACTAGAGACCAGCAGGTTGAAGGCGCGCGCTGGCAAAATGGCAAGGACAATGCCAATCGACAAGCAACAGAACAGACTTGGAACGTGCTCGAACTTTTGAAGGAAATGGCAAACGACAAAAGTTGCTCAATGTCACAACTGGCGCTGGCGTGGAACATGGCTCAGCCTGGCGTAACTGCACCCATCATTGGACCACGAACTTTCGAACAAATAGCAGACAACCTGCGCTCGGTGGAAGTAGAAATGACGGAGGAAGATTTCTCCCGAATTGATGAACTGGTTCCGCCCAAGGGTTATATCGTTCGTTACTACGACGAAGCCAATGCCATCGATTTCAGACCACACTCACACCGGAGCTTTGCATAATAACAATGTTCGTGTCATCAAACGGAGTAGGGTCCGATATGCAGGGCAAACCCGAACGTCTCGCAGCCAAACTATGACAATCTCCCGGTAACTAATCCGGGAGACCCAAAACGCGCTTGGCAATGATATTCGCCTGCACTTCATTTGTACCGCCATATATTGTCACTGCCTTGCTTGCCAGCCATGACCTAGTAGCGCCAATTTCATCCTTGCTGAAGGCAGCACCTTCCCAACCTGTGCCGCTATTACCCATGAGCTTAACGATCAGCTCCTGTTTGTCTTGCGCGAGAGTCGAGCCAACAAGTTTAAATATAGAGGTTGCCTCTCCCGGCGCTTTCGCATTTTGCGACTCAGCCCCAGCACGACGCTGCGTCGCTTTAAACGCGGCATCCTGCATTTTCCATTGCACAACTTCATCGCGCAACGCTGGGTCACTGATCTTGCCATCGGTTACGCCAACATAAGACAAACCAACTTCGGCAACACCAAGATCTACAGACACACCCACAGGTCTTGATCTCGCAGCGGAGGGTCCTAGCCCCCCTTGCCCGGAGCGTTCGTGCTGCAATAAACGTTTACCGATAGACCAGCCTTCGTTTAACTGTCCAACCAGGTCTCGCCGCTCTGCCACTGCGTTATCTAAAAAAGTCTCGCAAAAAGGCGAGCTACCAGAGATAAGCGAAATCGGACGAACCGTGACACCGGGTTGATCCATTGGCAAAAGGACAAAACTGATACCCTGGTGTTTCGGCACATCAGGATCTGTTCGAACCAGACAAAACATCCAATCTGCATTCTGTGCGCCCGAGGTCCAGATCTTCTGACCGTTGATGATGAACTCATCTCCACTGGCAACTGCTCGAGTATTCAGCCCAGCCAAATCCGATCCAGCACCGGGTTCACTATAACCCTGACACCAAGCCGCACCACCACGGGCGATGAGGTTAAGATGCCGTTTCTTCTGATCTTCAGTGCCAAATTCCAGCAAGGTTGGGCCCAACATTCTAGTACCCATATTCACTAACGGTGGTCTCGCGTCGATCGCTGACATCTCCTCAAAAAGCACTTGGGTTTGTGCGATGCTCAGCCCAGCACCACCATATTCTTTCTCCCACATAGGGACGGTCCAGCCTTTCTCGGCCATCATTTCCATCCACGCCTGAGTATCTGCACTGACGGTCACTTTGGTACTGCCGGTGTGAACTTCTCCAGGCCCACGCGCCCCCTTTGGGCAATTTTCTGCTAACCAGCTTTTTGTTTCTTCTCTGAAAGCCTGAAGGTCTGCCATCGATATTCTCCTAAATTTTTTGTCTTTTTACGTGTTCCGCTTTATATCTCTGAACGGTCCGGTATCTGATCGCTGCTCTTTGGGCATGCCGAGTACTCGCTCTGAAATGATGTTTCGCTGGATTTCGTCGGTACCGCCAGCAATAGAAATAGCCGGAACAGAAATCAGTACTTCTGCGACCATGCCTTCCTCAGCGGAAGTGGGGCCACTCAGCATTGCATCAGCGCCCGATATCATTGTGTGGACATGGGCTGACTGACGAGCAATCACACTTGCAGCCAATTTACCGATAGACCCGGCTGGGACAATTTCGTTAGATCCGGATTTCCGTTTCGCTTCAGCCGCCTGCGATGCAAGTACAGCCCCCTTTGACATACAAAACAATTTAGCCATTTCCTGACGTATCACTGGGTCCGAAATGGCGCCGGTCTCTTTTGCCCGCGACATGACGAGGTCTACTCGACCCTGCCGCTGCGGGTACCAGGTGTAAGGCTCATTTGCGATCTTCAATTCTTCCCGATATTCATCATAGACGAGCCCTTCCTGCGGATTCTCCGAGGTCGAAGCACCGGACAAAGTAGGCGCTGCTCCTCGCCGCTCGTAAGAAAGTGTGGTCGTAGCAACCGCCCAACCATTACCCTCGCCGCCAACAAGGTCTTCCGCGGGCACTATTGCATCAGTCATAAACACTTCATTAAATGACGCGTGCCCGTTCATCTGCTTCAAAGGCCGGACTTCAACGCCGGGCTGACGCATATCAATCAGAAAGTAACTGATACCCTGATGTTTGGGTATATCCCAATTAGTACGAGCAACAAGAATGCCGAAATCTGCATGGTGCGCACTGGTGTTCCATACTTTTTGACCATTGATAACCCACTTGCCATCAATCAACTCTGCTTTTGTTGAAAGACCTGCCAGATCAGAACCACTGCCTGGTTCACTAAACAATTGGCACCAGGCATGCTCACCTGTCAGGATAGGACGGAGATACCTGCGTTTCTGATCATCATTTCCCATCGCCAATATCGTTTCAGATGCCAGCCTTCGGGGCCCAACTGAAGCGGCACCCACTGCACCTTTCTCTCTGAAGATTTCATGCACCAGGGCAACCTGACCCCGATCAAAACCCCGACCATAATACTCTAAGGGCCAACCCGTCGCGGCCCAGCCTCCATCTACAAGTATGTCCCGCCACGCCAGCAAGGAGCGATCTGGAGACCAGTTTTCATCAAGCCATGATTCGAGCTCTGCCCGAATGGCCTCATTGGAAGTCAATGATTTTGTGTCTGTGCTCATGATTGTTGCTCCATCATTGATATCATTCGTTCTCGGTGAATCGCGGGTGTGCCCATCAGGACTTCCGAACTTTTTGCGCGTTTAAACCAGAGCTGGGTATCTTCTTCCCAGGTAAATCCAATACCACCTCTTAATTGAATCGCTTCTCTGGCGGCCTTCATGTAGGTATCGGCAGCAAGCGCTTTTGCCATACTGGCTGCATAGGCTTCACCTTCACCGGCATCCAGACAACGTGCCGCATGGTGCGTGGCTGCCTTGGCTATCTCAACTTCCATCAACAAATCGGCACAACGATGTTTTAACCCCTGAAAGGAACCAATGGGTCGACCAAACTGATAGCGCAACTTAGTGTAATCGATTGTTGTTTCCAGCAAATGCTGGGCACCGCCAATCATTTCATGGGCCAGCACCACACAAATATGATCCCAAGTCCGATCAAGAGATTCACTGTTCACATGACCGATCCGTTCAACCGTCGCATTCTTAAAACTGACCCGAGAGACCTTTCGTGTCTGATCAATCGTTTCAAGGAGATCAACTGAAACTCCCTCTGCACCAGCGTGGATTGTATACAAACCTAATCCGGTTTCGGCGCGAGCAACGATGACAAACAAGTCAGCAACATGTGCATCTAGCACCATAGCCGCAGTACCACTCAGCGAATTATTCGCAACGACAAGTTGCCGACCTACAGCTTCCGGCGAATTTAAACTGTCCAGCACAAGCGTCGCCAAAGTCTTGCCGACTGCAATATCTGGCAGCAACTTCACCTTGCTTGAATCGTTAGCAATGTTAAGTAGTGCATAAGCCGCCATCACAGACGATGAAAAGAAAGGGCCACAGTAAAGATGCTTACCCATCTCCTCCGCGACAACTCCTAGCTCAATCGAGCCAAACCCAAATCCACCAAATGCCTCGGGAATATGTGTGCCTGCAACTCCGACTTCTTCACATAGCTGACGCCAAACATCCTTATCGTAGCCGGCCTCCGAAGCCATCATCTCCCGCACACTTAAGGGTGTTGATTTGTCTTGCAGAAAACGCGCGACAACCTCCCGAAACTGTTCCTGATCTTCTGTAAATTCTGTCTGCATTAAAGGGTCCCTTGGCTAGACTCGTTCGATGATAATTGCGGGCGCCATACCACCCGCAGCACACATAGTGACAAGGCCCGTCGTCTTATCCCGACGCTCAAGCTCGTCAAGTACTGTGCCGATTAGCATCGAACCTGTCGCACCAATCGGATGGCCCAAAGCAATAGCACCACCATTCACGTTGAGCTTGTCATGGTCAACATTTAGATCGCGCATGAATTTCATCGGCACAACAGCAAAAGCTTCATTCACCTCGAAAAGATCAATGTCATCGAGGTTCATTCCGGCCTTCTTCAAAACCTTGTTGGCAGCATCAACGGGACCATTCAAAATGTATTCCGGTGAGTGTCCCATATTTGCCATCGCCCGCACCCGGGCTCGAGGTTTCAGTTCATTGCTACGGGCATATTCTGGCGACGCCAGAACCAGCGCAGCCGCTCCATCAACAATGCCTGAAGAACTACCCGCGTGATGCCGATGATCAACCTCCAGATCTGGCCAGGTTCTGTTCACCCACTCTCTGAAAGTCATGCCTGAATCCGCGAACGCCATATCCATTTGAGCTTCGAAAGCGGGTTTAAGTTGGCCGAGTTGTTCAGCAGTCGTCGCGGGTCTAGGATATTGCTCTGTGTCCAGTGCCAAAGAGCCGTCCGGATTGTAGACTGGCACTAAACTTCTTGTGAAAGCCCCACTCTCCAACGCTGCCCCTGCGCGTCTTTGACTCTCAGCGGAAAAGGCATCCAGTGAATCCCTGCTAAAACCTTCTTCGCTGGCAATCACGTCCGCAGCGATGCCCACGGATAACTGCGGATGGGCTTCACGGAGATCGATATTTCCTGCATCTAGCGTATTTGGTGGCTCCACCTCGCGATAGTAGGACATGACTTCAACCCCACCAGCGACGATCAAATCCTCCATGCCGCTCATAATAGTCGCGGCACCCAAATTCACCGAGGTAATCCCGCCGCCACAAAATCGGTCCAGCGTTACCCCAGATGCATTGATTGAAAATCCCGCATCCAGTGCTGCCATCCTACCAATACAGTTGCCCTGTTTCATGAATTGATGGCTGCAACTGACAATGACATCATCTATGTCACTGGTGCTGATATTCGTCCTCTCAACCAGCGATCGAAACACTGTTGATAATATTTTTTGCGGGTGAATTTCCGCAAGCGCTCCCCTTCCCTTCTTGCCAATTCCCCTCGGAGTTCTCGCGGCATCAATAATCCACGCTTCGTTCATACATTTGTTCCCCGGTGCATGCACCAATGGCCTATTGGTTTCTTGAGAACTATAACCCATTGCGTGCAGAGCATGTTATGACATACTCGTGATTTGAACAGGCTAAGCTGCGAACTCTTATGACCACGCCATTGACCGGACTCCGTATACTCGACCTTAGCCGCGGACCAGCGGCTGGACTCGCCACAATGATCCTTGCAGATTTTGGGGCAGAAGTGTTATTGGTCTCACGGCCGGGCATGACCGACCCCCTATCACAATCGCCCTCCTACCCAATGTGGAACCGCGGCAAAAACGGCATTAGCCTAGACTTCGATAATAAAACAGATAGCGAACAATTTGAGTCTCTTTGCGCAGGCGCTGACGTGCTAATTTGCAACTGGCGAGCAGCTGCGCTCGAAAAAAGAGGACTGGACTACAGCTCGATTTCCCAACGGCATCCCCATCTCATTTTCTGCCACATCACAGGATTCGGCCGCAACGGACCGCTTGCTAATCTTCCCGGCTATGAGCATGTCGCCGCAGCACTAGCAGGTCGAATGAACACATTTGCGGGTATTGTCGATCGCAATGGTCCAGTATTTTCCGCTCTGCAGGTAGCGACTTACGCCTGCTCCCAGTTCGCGACCTCAGGTATTCTCGCCGCATTATTGCAAAAGGGTCAGACAGGATCGGGCACGCTGGTTGAGACCAGCCTATTGCAGGGACTGCTGCCTTACGAACAGGGCCCGATGATCGGCCGTCAATTTGAATCACAGCTCGGTAATGTGTACGGCTCAGGCCCGGGTAATGAACCACCCATGCCAAGCCTTTATTATCATCCAGCGCAAGCCGGAGATGGGAAATGGGTACAGTTCGGCAATTTATTACCTCATCTTTTTGATAACTTTCTCATGGTGACAGATCTCATTGATGTTGTGGCCGACCCTGACTGGAACCCTGCTCAAATGATGTTACCGAGGGAGAAACATGAAGCGTTTCGAGAGCGCATGCTCCTTCGAATTCAGGAGAAACCCGCCGCAGAGTGGATTAGCGATTGTATCGAAAACGGCGGTGTTGTCGCGACGGCGTATCAGACGACACAGGAAGCGCTGAAAGATCCCGATATCATAGCCAACGGACACGCGATCCGTGGACCTGACAACAGCACGCAATTAGGCCCTATCGCGAGACTCACAAAAACGCCTGCATCGTTACACAGACAAACCCCTGATGACGAAACACTCGCTGCAAGTTGGCGCGATCACCCGCGCGAGGCCCCAACGACATGCAGCGATAAGCGTCCCCTTGCGGGGATCAAAATCATTGAAATCGCTACGATTATTGCCGCACCTCTGGGCGCCTGCTTTCTGAGTGACATGGGTGCAGAAGTGATTAAAGTGGAGCAAATCGGCGGCGATCCTTATCGAGGACTCGCAAAAGGTATTGGCTCTGCTCGTGTGAATGCCGGCAAGCAAAGCATCAGTCTTGATCTGAAATCTGAAGCCGGACGTGAAATTGTACTGAAACTTGTTAAAGATGCCGATGTGCTTATCCACAACTACAGGCCCGGCGTGCCGGAAAGACTAGGGTTTGGTTATGAGCAGGTAGCTGCGCTTAATCCTCAAATCATCTATTTGCAGAGCAACGGTTATGGCCCCGATGGACCAGGCTCACAACGTCCGAGCACTCACCCGATTCCTGGTGCCGCGATGGGAGGCGTCATGTATCAAATGGGCGACCGCGTGCCGGAAACACGCCAAGATATCGATAACCTGAAGCTCTGGACTCGCCGCATCATGCGCGCAAATGAGGTTAACCCGGATCCTAACACCGCAATGGCGGTGCAGACTTCTGTCATGCTCGGACTGGTTGCGCGGCAACGCACTGGGCTGGGCCAAAGAATTCTGATGGATATGTTTGGCGCTAATGCCTGGGCAAATTTCGACGATTTTGTCGACTATCCAGGCAAGCCCGCACGACCCATGCTAGATGAACTCGGCTTTGGATTGTCTCCAACTTACAGACTGTACGCTTGTGCAGATGACCAATGGGTATTCCTTGCCCTCGTCCATGATCATGAAAAGTTACGCTTTAGCAAACTGCTTGAACAGAGGGGTATTGCCGTACCTGCGCTCATCGAGCACACAGCGCAAACCGACGAACTTGAAGTTACCTCGTTTTTAGAGAGGCTTTTCCTTACCGATACCGCAGAGCACTGGCAGCAGAAATTTGTAGATCAAGGGATCGCTTGCGTCAGGTCAGATAACGCATCACCTGCGGATTTCTGGCTAAGCAACGAACAGGTCAAAGAGACCGAAATTACCCAGCGCGTCACTCATCCACAATGGGGAGCGTACCTACGACACGGTGCGGGTGTCACATTTGGCAGCGCTCAACCAGCGCTGACACCACCACCCTATGCAGGACAGCACAACAAGGACATACTTCTCTCACTGGGGTATTCGGAGGTAGATATTATGCAGTTTGAGCAACAACGCGTTATCTGGAGAGAGGCTGAATAGCTGCAAGCTATCCAGCCGTTTTATTACGCCTCGCCTCTACGTCGAGAAACTGCAAGCAAGATCAAACCCAATCCCAACAGAGTGAAAAACCGGCAACACGCATACCAACTATGTGTTTTCAATTGTTCAGCAAGATAGAAATACATCTCAAATGCGATGTAAGATCAGTCAGGAAAAGTGAGGAGCTATATGCCAAATCTTCGAATCGGCGTAAGTTACGACTTTCGCAATCCGCCAGACTCAGGCGTCAGCGACGCATCTCTTTACGCCGAGATCTTGGAGCAGGTGCAATGGCTGGATCAAATCGGCGCTGACTTGGTATGGTTCACCGAGCATCATTTCGTCGAAGACGGGTATCTGCCAAGCTGGGTCCCGGTTGCCGGTGCTATGGCATCGGTAACCAACCATGTGTGCTTCGGCACTGACATTTGTCTGATGCCTTTCAACCACCCGGTTCGACTAGCCGAGGACCTTGCGGTGCTTGACAACATTAGCAATGGCCGGGTCGAGTTGGGATTAGGGATGGGGTATGCGCCCCACGAATTTCGGGGTTTTGGTTTTCCCGCCTCAAGACGTGTGTCATTGATGAATGAGGGGATTGAAGTTTTACAACATTGCTTTACTGGAGAAAAATTTAGTTATACAGGCAAACGATACCAGTTTGAAGATATCAAAATAACACCGGGTTACGTTCAACCCGGCGGTCCACCGCTTTGGATTGCGGCAATGTCTGAAGCAGGAGCGCACCGAGCAGCACACTACGATACAAACTTCTTACCGCAGGGGTTACGCAAAAAATCATTCGACCCATGGGTTGACTCACTGAAGAAAAGTGGGCGTAGGACCACAGACAAGCGCGTGGGTATTATTCGAAGCATTCTTGTTACGGATGACAAGTCTGCAGATTGGCCAGTTGTCCGCGCAGCGGAAAAATACCGAATGGAATTGTATAACCGCTTTTTCAAGGAAAGTGGTGAAGGATTTGGAGAAAGCGGAGAACCTGTGCCCCAGACCTGGATTGTCGGTGACGTGGACCATTGTGTCGACGAGCTCAAGGCATTTATCCAGGAATTTGGCATCACCGATATTGTTACCATGGCCGTACCGCCTGGACTCAGGGCAGACCAGATGGGAGACAGTCTCGAACGGCTTTTTACTCAAGTTGTACCGCGACTCAAGGCTGAGCTGGCATGAAAGATGCCCAAGTCAGTTCAGATGGTGGATGCTTGAAAAAAGTTAGTTTCACGAAAACGATCTACCCAGTTATGATTCATCTCAATCAACCAAAGCCCGAGCCACGATGAATATCGATCTGGACACCGGACGCCTGATCGTTTTCCTTTCAGGTTTTTTCATTTTTTTGACAGTTGAACAGTTGTTCTCGGTCAGAGCAGGCACACTGCCGCTGTACCGCAGAGCCACACTTCATGCAGGCATCGCCATCGTAAATACGGTTTGCGTCAGACTGCTTGTCTATGTACCTCTGCTTATGTGGATCGTCTATGTCGAACAAATGGGCTGGGGCGTAGCACGATGGCTTGGGCTAGTTGGCTGGCAGGAGTTCATTCTCTCGGTCATTGTCCTTGACGCGTTCGATTACTTTTGGCATCGCGCAAACCACCGGATACCGTTTCTCTGGCGATTTCATAAAGCCCACCACTCCGATAATGATCTTGATGTGTTTACTGCGCTTCGCTTTCACCCCGGTGAACTACTCATTTCCTCGCTGGCAAAAGCAATCTGGATCGTAATCTGGGGACCTTCTGCCTTCGCATGGTTTTTGTTTGAAATCAGCGTGAGTATTTGCGCCCAATTTCACCATAGTAATATCGACATGCCAGAAAGCATTGAGCAACAGCTTTCAAAAATCATTGTCACTCCACGCTTCCACGCACTGCATCATCTCGTCGAAAGGGAGTATGGCGACCGGAATTACTCCACCATATTCAGCGTCTGGGATCGATTTTTTGGCACCAAAGCGATACACCTCAGCGCAACCGAGTTACAGGGTAGAGAAATAGGACTGCCGGAGGGGCGTGATGTCGTGCTGTCTGCTTCGGAATTGTTGCTAGAACCCATTAAAAGGCGTAACTTACTCCTACCCAAACCGGAGGAATCATGAAGAAATTAGCCCTAATCCTAATCTTTATACCATGGATGGCAATCGCAGCGGAGCACGCTGGAGATGCTGCCAAGCCCAAAGAACACGCTGGTGACAAAGCAATGTCAAAAGAACATGCGGGTGACAAGGCAATGTCGAAAGAACATGCTGGTGACAAGGCAAAGTCAAAAGAGCACGCTGGCGACAAGGCAAAGTCAAAAGAACACGCAGGTGACAAGGCCAAGTCGAAAGAACACGCAGGTAAAGCTGCAAAGAATAAAAAGTAGTCGCACTCAGGAACTATCCCTGTGATCTCTCGACCTTGTAACCTCAGTTGCTGGCAACTGGGGTTTACCCTATTCATGATCAGCGCATTGATCTCAAATGTTGATGCAGATTCAATCGAACTGAATAGTTCACCTACCCAGTATTACGTGGAAGACATCAAGGCCGCCATGAATGAACACGTGGCTGCCGTTGTCGACGATTCAGACATCTTTCATATCCGGGACGATGTCACCAACGAAGATCTCACCCTGAAATTCATTCAGGTACATGATCCGGTCCGCGAGATTGATGGTGAAATTTACTTCGCTTGTACTGACTTCCACGCCGTCGGCGATTCAAAAAAAATCTATGATGTTGATTTTTGGCTCCGGGAAACGGATGGGGAACTGAAAGTTTTTCGGACCAAAATTCACAAAGAACCGCGAAAATCAATTCTCTATGGCTGGTATAAACATCCCAGATACACCTTTGTGAACGACAAAATTGAGTATCTGTATTCAGAATAATTATCACACCTGCAGCGATGGATATCGCAGGGTCTGCCTGTCACACTAGCCGCCGGATTTTTCAATCAATTTGACTACGGGACGCCTCTATGAGTGTTTCAGTTGGTATCAATGGTTTCGGCCGGATGGGCAGGTTAGTCACGCGCGCAGCCTGGGAGAGCAAACAGGTAAATTTTTGTCATGTCAACGATCATGCCTGCGATGGAACAACATCAGCACATCTTCTGAAGTTTGATTCCATTCACGGTACCTGGCCCATTGCCTGTGAAGGCAGCGCTAGCAAAATGCAAATTGCGGATACGGCGATTAGCCACAGCAGCGACAGTGTCATCGCACAGACCAATTGGCAAAACTGCGACATCGTGATTGAGGCGACGGGTAAACATCACAAACATCCCGACCAACTTCAACAATATTTTGATCAGGGCGTTAAAAAGGTGCTCGTAGCGGCACCCACCGAAGGCGCATTAAATATCGTCTACGGCATCAACCACCAAGACTACGATTCAATAAAAAACAATCTTGTGACCGCCGCTTCATGCACCACCAATTGCCTCGCACCAATTATTAAAGTCATGCACGAACAAATTGGTATCAAACACGGCTCGATGACCACTATCCACGATCTCACCAATACCCAGCGCATCGTCGACACGGCTCACCCGGACTTGCGCAGGGCGCGTGCCGCAGGTCATTCCCTCATACCCACAACGACTGGCTCCGCCAAAGCCATCACAAAAATATTTCCCGAGCTTGAGGGCAAGTTGAACGGACATGCCGTCCGCGTGCCGTTGCTCAATGCCTCGCTAACAGACTTTGTCTTCGAGGCAGAGCGCCCTGTCACCGTTGAAGAAGTTAATCGTTACTTTCACGCTGCAGCCTCAAATGAACTCGCTGGTATTCTGGGTTACGAAGAAAGACCTCTGGTTTCGGTTGACTATGTCAATGACTCGAGATCAACCATTATCGATGCGCTTTCGACGATGGTTGTGAATGAGACTCAGGTGAAAATCTTCGCCTGGTATGACAATGAGTGGGGTTATGTATGCCGCATGGCGGACATCCTCGAGATGCTGGCTAAAGATCTGTAGCTGCCATGACAACTGAACTGCGTCACTATGCCATTGTTACCAGCGGCTATTGGGCATTTACCGTGACTGACGGCGCCATTCGAATGTTGGTTGTACTCTACTTTCATCTGTTGGGTTATTCGCCACTCGAAGTGGCCATGTTGTTCCTGTTTTATGAGTTCTTTGGGATTGTCACGAACCTTGTTGGAGGCTGGCTGGGTGCCCGTATTGGTCTCAACAAAACAATGCATATAGGCATGGGCTTGCAAATAGTTGCACTTCTTATGCTGACTATTTCCGAGGTTTGGCTTTCCGTACCCTATGTTATGGCGGCGCAGGCACTGTCCGGTATCGCAAAAGACTTAAACAAGATGTCGGCAAAAGCCAGCGTCAAACTGTTAGCAAGTAGCGGTGATGGTTCCCGGTTATTCAAAATGGTTTCCGCGCTCACCGGGTCAAAAAACGCGCTCAAGGGCGCGGGATTTTTTGTTGGCGCGGGATTACTCGAGTGGTTGGGGTTTCGTGGCGCGCTGCTTTGCCTTGCCGGTTTATTATCTGTGGTACTCACTGCCACAATGATTAGCTTACCCGCCGGGGTTGGCAAGCTGAGTAACAAACCAAAGTTCAGTCAGGTATTTTCAAACACGCCAGCGATTAATTGGCTCGCTGCAGCACGATTCTTCCTGTTTGCATCACGGGATGTCTGGTTCGTCGTTGCATTACCCGTTTTTCTATACGCTGAGCTGGGCTTCTCATTCACGGCTGTCGGCAGCGTAATCGCCATCTGGGTCATTGGCTATGGTGTGATTCAGTCCCTTTCTCCACAACTTCTCGGCTATAGCAGCGCCCAATCAAGCCCAACGGGATTGGCTGCCTTCTTTTGGGTCACGTGCCTGACAGGCATGCCGGCACTCATAGCGATTGGTCTTGGTCTCGATTGGCAAAAAGAGACCGTACTTCTCGGCGGGCTGTTTCTCTTCGGCGTGATTTTTGCCATTAATTCAGCGATTCACTCTTACCTGATTCTGGCCTATTCAGATCATGACCGGGTTTCAATGGACGTTGGCTTTTACTACATGTCCAATGCTGCCGGGCGATTGCTTGGTACTATACTCTCCGGCTTGATGTATCAGTCGCAAGGCATCACAGGCTGCCTCTGGATGTCCTCCGGGTTATTGGTCATAGCGATGGCGATTTCATTCTTTTTACCTCGCTATCAAGTGCAACAGGTCCCGAGTGAGTGACAGAGACGGCAAAAAGTCGATAGACCAACATCCATCGGCATCAGCAATGAAATAGTGATCGGCTGTCGATATGATAGTGCGTTATTTTTAATCGACAATGAGACAAAACGACCCGTGCAAAACCGCACAACCCGTTTTCATTTACAAACCTGAATATAAAACTAATTAATGAGGCAACAATATGGCTGGAAGATTGGAAAACAAAGTAGCTGTCATTACAGGCGGAACAAGTGGTATCGGGGAGGTCACTGCTGAGCTATTTGTAGCGGAGGGTGCACAGGTGGTGATATGCGGCAGATCAGAAGAAAAAGGCAGCGCGATCGCCGAGCGCCTTGGCAGTGCCTGTCAATTTGTCGTAGCGAACATCATGAATGAATCAGACATTAAACAGACAATCGACTTTGCCGTGTCTGAGTTTGGTGGCATAGACGTGCTTTTTAACAATGCTGGTGGACCCACCGCCGGGGATATCACCAACGTCGATGAAGACACCATTCATTACGCGATGCAATTGTTATTTAGTAGTGCAGTACTCGGCATTAAACATGTTGTGCCCCATCTGCAGGCACGAGGCGGTGGCAGCATTATTAATAATTCAAGTATCGCCGCCATTCGCGACAATCAGGGCGCGCTACTTTACTCTGCAGCTAAATCGGCCCTGACGCACTACTCCAGACTCGCAGGCGTTCGTCTCGGTGGCGACGGGATACGCGTGAACTGTATCTCTCCCGGTGCTATCGCGACACCCATTTTCTATGGCGGCTCGGCTCGGGCCAACACGCTAAGTGATGAGCAAAATGCAGCAAAAATGCAAAAGCTCGAGGGAAACCTTGCCAGAGCCACGCCGATGCAAAAATCAGGTTTGCCGAGAGACATCGCCGAGGGTGCGCTCTACCTTGCCAGCGACGAGGGACGGTTTGTGAACAGTCACGATCTGGTCATCGATGGCGGCAGGACATCGATGTTTCATGAAGCTTAAAAGCCGATAAACAAGTGCGTGGCAAAGAGGCAACCGCTGAATTGCCTCTCTGCCAAGTGCTTTATAATCGCCTGCGGGTAAATCTAACCAAACCCAGCATTCCCGCACAAAACATGAGCAGCGTACCCGGCTCCGGAACTGCGAACGTAGCACTACCGTTGAACGCTAGCTCCCGGATCTCAATTTGTACCCTTGAACTCAATACATTAAGTTCGACTGTTTTGACGCCAACAAAGGCCTGTCCAAAATCATATACTTGGGCGTC